>JBIOUJ010000068.1:0-18910 GCA_044867025.1 Pyrinomonadaceae bacterium
GGGCTTCCAAATGGACCCAGCATTGGCTCCACTCCCAATAGACAGCCTGCTTATGGTATTGGGTTTTCGGTGAGGATTTCCGGGCTCGGCAGCAACGTCGCAGTGAGAAGCACTGAAAAAGATCCAAAACCAAAGAATACGTGGCTCGTCGAACAATTTGTGGCCGGTTACAATGTCAGGAATGGTCAGGTTGTGCGACACGATAATGCTAGCCGCATGGATGATTTAGCGGCGTCCGTCCCGAGGCCGCGGCGTGATGGTGATACTGTAAGCTGGTGGGATCATCCGGGCACAATAGGCGCAGAACGAAATTACTTCACCAAACGAAATTTCTACATAAAAGCTTACAATGGTGAAAGACATTGCGAAGTTGCGTTCCATCTGACCTTCGGCATTTCGAATGGTCAAATAGTCAATGCAGGTTGGGGCGCGGGCTTATACCGGTAATGGGAGGTAATATGCGGAGACAATTGCTTTTCATTCTGTTCTTCGCGATGCTAACGCTATCGAATGTGGATAGTTCGGCGGGGCGCTCCGGTGGACCAAACAAAGGATTCGTTCGACAGTGTGTTAGCGATGATGAACTTGCGAACGCGGTCGTTTCGTTGTCACGGGATTACCCCGAAGCTCAGGTAGCCCAACGGCTTTTGCGTCAATCAGCCAAGCGTTCTTCGGCATGTCGGCGACAGGTTGTTGCAGCCGTCATGGGAGCGATGAACAAACCCAATTTGGATATCAAGTGGGATCAAGCCTCGGCTAACTTGTGGCGAGAAGGTGCGGTATTGCTCGGCGACCTGAAAGCTACGGAATCACTGGATCTTTTGCTGGCTCATATAAAAATGACGGATGGCGAATTCAGCCTGACAATGACTCACCAGCCAGCACTTGCGGGAATAATTCGAATGGGAACTCTGGCAATCCCCAAGCTAAAGCCCCTGTTGCAAAGCAAGGATTGGGAAACCAGGCATTACGCTGTTTACTGCCTATTTTGGATTGGTGGAACCTTAGCCCGCCGTGAGCTTGAGAGAGCACTTCCGACAGAAACAGATCGCTGCGTTAAGAAGTTTATGAGTGTTTCGCTCAAGACCATGAGAGAAGCGAAGGAAACGACTAGTGGAACGAGCGATCAAAGTGAGTGGGTCAAGTCCTTCTTGTGTTGGTCGTGGGTGAATAGATAAGGTGGGATTTCCAGAGCGCCCAGATTGAATTCCGCAGGATACTCAATCGCGCCAGGAGATTACAACATGCCAGAAATAGAGATCAGTGGGTCGTTGAACTTTTCATTCAACCAAGCGGCACTTGTGGACCATTAGCTGCTCCAACACGTAGGAGAGTTCACGTTCATGTTTCGGGTCGCTGTCGCTCTGAGATGTAATCTAAATTGCTTTTTCTCCTAATGATTCGTTTGAGTTTTCTCATTGCTTGCCTGATTCTTTTTGGATCTGCGTAAATGCCTTCCACAACGGATTGGCGAGGCTTGTCTCCGTTAAAATCGACGCGCACGGATGTGGAGCGGACGCTGGGACGTCCAGACGAAACCTTAGAGGGCCCAACGTCGGTGGTGACCGCCGGCAATGTTGTAAACTTTAAGGCCGACGTACAACCAGATTCCAAAATGACGCTCGTGTGGACTGTAAGCGATGGCAAGATCATAGATCAGGCGGGTCGACATATCTCTCTTGATACCACTGGACTAGGGGGAAACAGTGTGAAAGTAACAGTACAAGGTCGGGGCTCCTGCTCAGTCGAAAACTCGTTCACATTGAATATTCAGGGAAAGCAGACCTTCTGCTGATAGAGTCGCCATTCCCACCGGGCTCACCTCCTCCTTTGGTATCAACTTCCATCTAGCCCAATTAAAAGGTCACCGGTCAACTACAACTGAATTGCAGGGATGACCGCAGAATTGCACACTGGGCGATTGTCGTCGTTTTATTGATCAGACTTCAAAAAGGGCCGGAAGTTTAAAACGCCTTGGGACGCAGCAATGCGCGTAATGTGTGGATCGCAGGTTCCGATGGCTCGTTAGTACCGCGTGAAAAAGGTAGCTGGATTCTGCCAATAAATTTCTTGACATCTCGCCAAAACCAGAATAGAGTTCGGGCCGCTCCCGACTACAAGTACTGCCCAGCTAAATTCGATTTACTTTTGCGAGCAGAGCACCTTTCTCCTCTGCCCTCTCTCTCACACCGAGGGCTTGCCCTTGGCTTCTTCTAGGTGAGAGGACACTGACAACTCCTGGTCATTCCCCCTTTAGACCGAGAGCTGCCTCTTTAACTTCAGTCAAGCAGGGTTTCACACACTAACGGCAAAACTATGCAGTTTGCCGCGGGCAAAACTGTCAGTTCTGCTTGCCACCCCGTCTTGTAGGTCCTAGGAGGTCGAAAAATGAGGAAAGTTCTGCCTATCTTAACGCTGATCTTGTTTGCGATCGCGCTCATCTTACCCTTGAGCTCGCCCCAAACTGTCGAAAGTCAGACTGCAACCGAAGCACTGACAACCGACATGGACGCCAAAACCGATGACCTGTTCAACGGTTTCGGCGTAAAGGGCACACCCATAGATGAATGCGTAAATGAACCTGTAGCACCCACGGCTCGCGGCAACGGGAGATTTGAAGACAACAAATTCATTTTCTCTGAGCGCGAAACAATCGAAGATGGTCTTGGACCAACATATAACGATGTCGGATGTGTCGAATGTCACCAGTCGGTTGACGTCGGAGCATTCGGACAACAGATGGAATTCAGGGCCGGCCATATCACAAATGGCGCTTTCGTCGACGCGCCAGGTGGACAACTAGTCCACGCTCGAGCGACTGATTCCGATATCGTCGAACATATCTCGACTGCTGAAACTGTTAAGGCGTTTCGAGTCACCTTGAGCACGCTTGGCGACGGTTTTGTAGAATGCCTTGCCAACGCCACTTTGCAAAACAACGTAAACGCACAGCCTCTGGCCCAACGCGGCACGTTAACGAGCGTGCCGGTAACCGAAGCCAACAACACGTTGCGCATCGGTCGCTTTGGCTGGAAGGCACAGCATGCAAGTCTGGTCTCGTTTTCGGGCGATGCTTATCTCAACGAGATGGGTATCACGAATCCGTTTGACGGTTTCGGCGGCCGCAGTTCAAGCGCTGCCGATGCTGGAACTCACGAAAACCCGGCCAGCACCGCTGAAGGCGTTATCAACGTCACCTTCCCTTCTCCTTTTGATCCCGTACCGGATCCGGAGGACGATGGAGACGACGTGCTTGCGTTCGCTGACTTCATGGCAGCGACACGTGCGCCCGGCCGTCAAAACCCAATCCCGGCTGCGGCAACTCGCGGCGATTCGTTGTTCAACAGCGTAGGTTGTGCGGTTTGCCACACGCGAACTTTGGTGACGGCTGCTCCCGGAACGTCGATCAATGGTGGTGCGTTCACTGTTCCGACAGCTCTCGGCAACAAGATAATTCATCCTTTCAGCGATTTTGCGTTACACAATATCGGCACTGGGGATGGAATTGTTCAGAATGCCGGGCAAGGAACCGCCAACATGATTCGGACGCCGCCACTTTGGGGCATTCGTGCACGCAACAGGCTCATGCATGAGGGCCTGAACGTCACCATATTCGATTCGATTCAACTGCACGCCGGCCAGGCAACAACAGCGAGGAATAACTTCAATGCATTGACGGCGGCGCAGCGGAACGATCTCATTGCATTCGTGCTGTCGTTATGATCAGCGGTTGGCAGCCGAATTGACGAGGCACTATCCCGAAGCTCGCCGGAGAACACCATCCGGCGAGCTTCGATTTCCTGCTGTACACAAAAAGGCACAAAAGAGGATGAGAACATGAGACAGATCGTGCTCGGGTTATTAAGTCTCTCGATTATTGGTTGCGGTCCGCCAACAAAACAGCGAGTGGTGGAAACACCGCCGGCGTACGTGCCCACACCTCAATCAACGCCCGTGCGAATAGGTGTGGCACAGGCGCCGAAATTGCCGGAGGTGCAGGACGCCGTCAAACGAGTTTTCAAAGACGCCGCAGAAATCGATCGAAGTTACGAACCACATTTTCTCGCGGGCGACTTCAACGGGGACACTTCGGAGGACATAGCAGTCGTCATAAAACCGGTGAAGCTTGACGAGATGAACCAGGAGCTTCCACCGTGGTTGCTCAGAGATCCGCTCAGCAATAAACCTCCCACGCTTCGGCTCGGGATCCAAAAGGATGAAACGTTGCTCGCCGTCATTCATGGTTATGGAACCAACGACTGGCGCGATCCGGAAGCCACGCAGACTTTTGTGCTGAAGAACGTCGTCGGAAAAGACTTGCGCGTCGAGAATGCGAAAGACTTTGTGAAGGCACACAGTGGAAAAAAATTGCCGCGGCCGAAGGGTGACTTGATCGCAGAGACACTCCAGGGCAATAACGGTTACCTCTATTTCGCCGCCTCGAACTACTCCTGGTACGATCCCAAGTCGCCCACGGTCGAAGCCCCAAGAGGGATGGTCCATCAACCAAGACCCGTGCGGAATAACGCGCACGCGCAAAAAGCGCCGGAGGTTGCTTTTATCACTGCGGAAGAGCTAAAGACAAAGATGGCAGCCAACGCTCCAGTGACCATCATCGACGTCCGCAGTTCCGAGGGTTTTGCAGCCAGCAGTACAACGATCCAGGGCTCGTTTCATGTCAAGGTAAGAAAACTAAAACAGCGCCTCTCGTACGCGCCGCTGAAAGATCTGCCGCGCGATCGAGAGATCGTCACCTACTGCGCTTGCCCGAAGGATGAATCGAGTATCTCTGCCGCGCAGATTCTCCAGGCCGGCGGCTTCACGCGCGTCCGAGTTCTACAGGGCGGCTGGCACGAATGGCAGAAAGCGAACGGCCCTGTGCAGTCAAAAGCTAAGGGATAAAGTTCGGCCCTTTTGTGCCTTTTTGTAGCTCGGCATACAATGGCGGCGGAGGACAACCGACAATACTAGAGCTCAGCAAGCTCGGATGCGTGCGTGGAGATCGCAGGCTTTTTAGCGGACTCGACTTTGCAGTGTCTCCCGGCACGCTCGTTCAGCTCACCGGCCCGAACGGCAGCGGCAAGACCAGCTTGCTTCGAATTTTGTGCGGACTACTCGCTCCGGCTGAAGGTCAAGTTAAGTGGCAAGGTGCGAACATTCGCTCGCTCGGTGAGGAATATTTCACCTCCGTCACCTACCTCGGCCATCGTCATGGAGTGAAGGACGAGCTCAGCGCGGTTGAAAATCTCAGAATCTCGAATGCCTTGAACGGCATTGAAGTTAGCAAAGAAAGAGCTCGCACGGTCCTCGAACAGATGGGACTGGCCGGTCGTGACTTACTTCCGGCACGACTCTTGTCAGAAGGTCAACGAAGAAGAGTTGCGCTTGCACGCCTGCTCGTCTGCAATACGAAGCTCTGGCTGCTGGATGAGGTGATGACCTCATTGGACAAAGGCGCCGTGGCCCTTGTTAGATCTTTGATTGAGAGCCACCTGGCCAGTGGCGGCATCGCCTTTGTTGCGACACATCAGGAGTTGGGGTTACCGGCCGACCTGATTAAGCGACTCGAACTCACCACGTGAACGCACCCTCGAGCTTATCGATGTTGCGCTGGATCGTTTGGCGCGATCTGATGTTGGCGTGGCGTCGCCGCGCCGACATGCTGTCGACGGTTTTCTTCTTCGTGATCGTGGTCAGTCTTTTTCCGTTCGGCATTGGACCAGAGACAGAGTTGCTGCGAAAGATCGCGCCGGGCGTTGTTTGGGTCGCTGCACTGCTGGCGTCAATGCTTTCGCTGAGCAGGATGTTTGCCAACGACTATCAGGACGGCACGCTGGAACAGTTGTTACTGACGCCACAGCCGCTCTACCTGGTCGTGCTCGGAAAGACTTTGGCGCACTGGATCGTTTCGGAAGTGCCGCTGGTTTTGATCGCACCTCTGGTGGGAGTGCAATTCGATCTCAGCGGCGACACGCTCGGGCTTCTTTTTGTGAGCCTGTTGCTGGGTACACCGGTGTTGAGTTTGATCGGGTCAGTCGGAGCGGCTTTGACGCTGGGGCTGCGTGGTGGCGGCGTTTTGATCTCGATACTGGTGCTGCCGCTTTACATTCCCGCGCTGATCTTCGGCGCGGGCGCTGTCGAAGCCAGCATCATGGGAATGAGCCCTGCGCCGCATCTCTATTTGCTTGGAGCTTTTGCCATCGTGTCGGCAATCTTTTCTCCCTGGGCGGCCGCCGCTGGACTACGAATTTCGTTGGAATAACCTATTTTGTGCCTTTTTGTGGCTGAACCATGAATCTTTACAAGTACGCATCGCCCGCAACCTTCTACCCGCTCGCAGGCAAATTGATCCCGTTCTTCGCGATCACCTCGGCCATCTTGTTTGCCGCCGGTCTCTACTGGGGATTCTTCATCGCGCCAACTGATTTCCAGCAAAAAGACGCGTACCGAATCATCTTTATTCACGTGCCCGCAGCGTGGATGGGAATGCTTCTCTACGTGCTGATGGCGTTTTATGCTGGAATCGGTTGGGCTTTTAACGCGCGCCTTTCCTCGATGATGGCATCGGCGATCGCGCCTACGGGAACATTGTTCACACTGATCTCGCTCGTCACCGGCGCGCTCTGGGGGAAACCAACCTGGGGAACGTATTGGGTGTGGGACGCGCGCATGACGTCCACACTGATCCTGCTTTTCCTTTTTATAGGATTCATTTCTCTACAAGCGGCGATCGACGACGTGCGGCGCGCAGATCGCGCAGGCGCCATACTGGCGCTGGTCGGCGTGATCAATGTTCCGATCATTTATTTCTCAGTGCAGTGGTGGAACACGCTTCACCAGGGTGCGACAATTCGAATGTTAGGCAAACCGACGATCGCTGCGCCGATGCTCACAGCGATGCTGATTATGCTCGCGGCCTGCTGGCTGTACTCGGTGGCGGTTGTGCTTATCCGGTTGCGATGCATTATTTTAGAGAGAGAGCAGAACGCTTCTCGATTCGCGGAGGTTGCGGTCTAATGAACTGGCCAGATCTATCGATGAGCGGCTACGGCTTTTACGTCTGGGGCTCATACATCTTTTCACTTGTTGTGATTGTTTGGGAAGTTGTGAGTTTAAAACAGCGCAAGAAAGCGCTCACTCAACAGCAATCATCCAATACTGTTCCTGCGTCTGTTTTGAGGGGAAGTGCTAATGAAACGACGTCATAAACGTGTGGCATTCATCGTCGCCGGACTGGTGGGACTCGGAATTGCCGCTTACCTGGTTGCGAGCGCGTTTCGCAACAATCTTGTTTTCTTTTTCAGTCCGACTCAAGTGGCGGCGAAGGAAGCGCCGGTCGGTCGAACGTTTCGCATTGGTGGTTTGGTGCAGGAAGGCACACTGCAACGCGAGAACGACGGTTTGACGGTTCGGTTTACCGTTACGGATACGGCAGCGAATATTCCGGTTGTGTACAAGGGAATACTGCCTGATCTGTTTAAAGAAGGGCGTGGTTGTGTCGCGCAGGGAAAGCTCGGATCTGACGGCGTGTTTCACGCGGACCAGGTGCTTGCGAAACACGATGAGAACTACATGCCTCCCCAGGCTGGTGACGCGATCGACAAAGCGAAGCACGCAAAAGAGGCCGCAAAAACCGTAATGGATAATTAGCCGCAAAAAGGCACACAAAGCACAAAAATAGTTTTTATTCTTGTGCCTTTTGTGCCTCTTTGTGGCAGGTTTGCAAATCGATGATTCCAGAGATTGGACAATTCGCACTAACGATCGCGTTGCTGCTGGCTTTGACTCAGGCGACTCTGCCGCTCATCGGCGCCTCGCGTGGCAATCGCGTTTGGATGGCGCTCGCCGTTCCCACGGGCCAGGCGCAGTTCATCTTTGTGACGATCGCGTTTGGCTGTCTCGCCTATTCGTTCATCACGAATGACTTTTCAGTTCTCAATGTCGCGATCAATTCCAATTCACAACTGCCGCTGCATTACCGCCTCGCCGCAACGTGGGGTTCGCACGAAGGCTCTTTGCTTTTGTGGACGTTGATGCTCGCGCTTTGGACGGCTGCCGTGTCGCTCTTCAGCCGGCACTTGCCGGAAGAGATGGTCGCGCGCGTGCTCAGTGTGATGGGAATCGTGAGCGTGGGCTTCCTGCTGTTCATGCTGCTCACTTCGAATCCTTTTACACGCCAGTTCCCTGTTCCCGTCGATGGTCGCGACCTGAATCCACTGCTCCAGGATCCGGGAATGGTGGCCCATCCGCCAATGCTCTACATGGGCTACGTCGGTTTCTCAGTCGCGTTTGCTTTTGCGATCGCGGCGCTCCTCGGCGGGCGGCTCGACGCAACGTGGGCGCGATGGTCCAGGCCGTGGACCACCGTAGCGTGGATGTTTTTGACTTGCGGCATCGCGCTCGGAAGTTTCTGGGCGTATTACGAGCTCGGTTGGGGCGGCTGGTGGTTCTGGGATCCCGTCGAAAACGCTTCTTTCATGCCGTGGCTCGTCGGCACAGCACTAATCCATTCGCTCGCCGTTACCGAAAAGCGCGGCGGCTTCAAGAGCTGGACAGTGTTACTTGCGATCGCCGCTTTTTCACTGAGCCTGGTCGGAACATTTCTGGTTCGATCGGGTGTCCTGACGTCCGTACACGCCTTCGCGTCAGATCCGAAGCGAGGCATTTTTATTCTTGCGTTTCTGGTACTCGTTATCGGTGGTTCGTTACTGCTCTACGCCTGGCGCGCGAAACAAGTCGGGCTCGGCGGCAAGTTTGACGTCGTGTCGCGCGAATCGCTGTTGCTCTCGAATAACGTCCTGTTGACCGTCGCCGCCGGTTCCGTGCTTCTCGGAACACTCTATCCATTGATCGTCGACGCGTTGGGGATGGGCAAACTTTCGGTTGGTCCACCATACTTCAATCTCGTCTTCGTGCCGTTGATGGCGCCGGCGATGTTCCTGATGGGCATCGGACCACTCGCGCGTTGGAAGAAAGCGAGTCTTCCGGACCTGGTGACGAGATTGCGCTGGGCGTTTGTGATCAGCGTGCTGAGCGCGCTGGTACTACCGTTTGTCTTCGGTCAATGGAAGGCGCTGGTGAGCTTGGGATTGATGCTCGCGATCTGGATCGTCACGACTGTTGCCATCAATATTTGGGAACGAGTTCGAGTGACTTCAGGACAACTTTCGACATTCCAAAAACTGCGCATGCAGAGTCGCAGCTACTACGGGATGCAGCTTGCACACCTCGGCGTCGCCGTGTTCATACTCGGTGTGACGATGGTGACCGGGTACCAGTTGGAGCAGGATGTGCGGATGAAACCCGGCGACACGGTGAGCGCCGGTGGCTATGAGTTTAAGTTCAACGGCACGACAGAAATCACTGGTCCAAACTACATCGCGGCGCGCGCGGAGGTCATCGTCAGTCGCAACGGCGCTGAGATCGAGAGGATGTATCCCGAGAAGCGTAACTACAACGCCAGCGGCAACGTCATGACTGAGACTGCGATCGACAGTGGAATCTTCCGCGACCTGTACATCTCGCTCGGTGAGCGTGTAACCGGAGGCGCATGGAGTGTGCGCGTGTATTACAAGCCTCTGGTCGGCTGGATCTGGGGTGGAGCACTGCTGATGGCACTTGGCGGCGGTCTCGCGGTCTCTGATCGACGATACGCTCTGGCCGCGCGGAAAGAACGTGAGGCACGCGCGACGGTTAAAACGTCCGAGGTGCCAACGACGGTTGCGGCTTCAGTGCAAACTGAATCTTAAAGATCTTCTCTGCGGTCCTCTGCGTATCTCTGCGCCTCTGCGGTTAAAGAGCAGTCTTCACCGCAGAGGCGTAGAGGAACGCAGAGGATCGCAGAGGAAAAGCAATTTATGTTGAAGTACTTAATCCCACTTGCTCTATTTCTCGTGCTCGTCGTCTTTCTGGCAATCGGGCTGACGCGTAACCCGCAGGAGCTTCCGTCTGCCCTGATCGACAAGCCGGCGCCAACATTTCGTCTACCGCAATTAAAGCAACCGGACAAGACGTTCTCCGCCGAAGACATGCGTGGAAAGGTTTGGATGCTGAACGTGTGGGCATCATGGTGTGTCGCATGCCGCGACGAGCACCCCTTTCTGTTCGAGTATCAGAAATCAGGCGCCGTTCCGATTTACGGATTGAACTACAAAGACAGGCCCGAGGACGCACTCGGATGGCTCAGTGAGTTAGGCGATCCTTATCTGCTGAGCGCGGTCGATCTCGACGGGCGTGTCGCGATCGATTACGGAGTCTACGGAGCGCCTGAGAGTTACATCATCGACAAGAGCGGCACGATTCGTATGAAACATGTCGGCCCGGTGATGCCCGAGGTTTGGGAGAAAAAGATTCTTCCGCTGGTCCAGGAATTAAACCGTCAGTGAACAACCAGATGACTCGCTCGCGTTTGCTCGCACTATTGTTGCTCTGCCTGCTTGCGTCATTCGCGATGGCGCAAGTGCAGACCGAAGACCAGCCCAGCGACGACCCTGTCATAGAGCAGCGTCTCGCAAAACTCTCGCACGAACTTCGGTGTCTACAGTGTCAGAATCAGACTCTTGCTGATTCGCCGTCCGACCTGGCCGCGGACTTGCGCCGCGAGATACGCGCGCAGATGAAAGCCGGCAAGAGCGATCAGGAGATCATTGCGTTCCTCACTCAGCGGTACGGCCAGTTCATTCTGTATCGTCCACGCGTGACGCCGCTGACGTATCTGTTGTGGTTTGGGCCTTTCGTATTTTTGCTTGGCGGCCTGGTTGTTCTCTTCCGCTACATCAAACAACGACGCGATCAGATTACGGAGCAGCCGCTGACCGCCGAGGATCGGCGTCGCGCTGAAGAGATGCTTGCGTCTTCGCGAAAGGAGACGGCGTGATTGTCTTCTGGCTCATCTGCGCTGCGTTTATCCTGATCGCACTCGCGTTTATCCTGCCGCCCGCGCTTCAGCATTCCGAAGAGTCGGATCGTAAAGGCGACGACGAGAGGAAACTCGCAAACATCGCCGTCTACCAGGATCAACTTGCCGAGCTCAAAACTGATCTGCAAAACGGAATCGTGAGTGAGGAACAGTACGCACAGGACCGCGACGAGATCGAGCGCCGCTTACTCGAAGATACGAAGAGCGCCAAATCCGAAAAGAAACAAACAACGGCTGCGGTCAGCGCGCGAAACACTGCTTACGCACTCGGGATCGGCATTCCCTTCGTCGCGATCGTCTTCTATTTGAACGTCGGTACTCCGAAGAGTATCACTGGCCAAGTCGCCACGAGCGCTCCAACAACTTCGGCTCCAGCGCCGCGCACGCAGGAACAGATCGAGGCCAATGTCGCAGCGCTTGCGAAGCGTTTGGAGTCGAACCCGTCCGACGCACAGGGTTGGACCATGCTCGCGCGCTCATACAGTTCGATGGAGAGATTCGCAGAGTCGGCAGGCGCTTATGCGAAGGCCACAGAACTGACTCCAAACAACGCTGACCTGTGGGCCGAGTATGCATTCTCGACTGCAATGGCGAGTGGCCGAAGTCTCGAAGGTAAGCCGATGGAGCTTATTCAGCACGCGTTGAAAGTGGATCCTAACAACGCTAAAGCGCTTCAACTGGCCGGGAGCGCTGCTTTCCAGGCGAAAGACTACAAAAAGGCCGTTGGCTATTGGGAGCGCGTGTTGAAGCAGGTTCCTCCCGGTTCCGAAGTGGCCCAGACGATCCAATCGCGAATTGACGAAGCGAAGACGCTGGCTGCGGGAAACAGCAACAGATAAATCATGACCAGAGAAAATATCCTTTTCGCAATCATCGGTATTCTATTGGGGTTCATCGTGGGCTTCATGTTTGCGAGTTCGATGAGTCAGAGGATGCCCGACCCGCAGGTGGCGAACAGATCGCAGGCAATGCCCGCTGATCATCCGCCTGTCGGCGGCGCGCAAAATGGTGCGGACCCGCAAGCGGTGCGCGAGCAGGTTGCTGCTTCGCTCGAGAAAGCTCGTAACGAACCGAAGAACTTCGATGCGCAGGTCAAGGCGGCAGAGCTCTACTACCAGATCGGGCGCTACGACCAGTCGATCGAGTTCCTGTTAAAAGCAAATCAGATACAACCGACTGATTACCGCACTGTCACACTGCTGGGGCTGACCAATCTCGACGCCGGACATTACGAGACTGCTGAGAAGTGGTATCGAGCCGCGTTGAAGATGAGACAGGACGACGTGATGGTGCTTGCGGGCCTTGCGGCAGCGACACTCGAAAAAGGCGATGCCAAAGCCGCGGAAGATGCGATTGCGCAATTAGAGAAGGTCGATCCGAATAGCGAGGATCTGCCGAATTTCAAGACTAAGCTCGCGAGCCTGAAAGCGAGTAAATAGGCCGCCTATTATGGTGAGATCGACATCCTCACGACGTTTGCAAGCAAGACTCGATCGATCTTTCCGTCGCGTCCGACCACGACCACCTGACCATTCTCAACCGTCACACGTTTCACAGTACTCATTGAACGATTGATCAGTGTTCCGTCGCTCGTCTCGATCACGAGGCGTGGTCCGATTTCCGGTTCGGGCTCAGGCGGAGGTTTCGGCTTTTCTTCTTCTGCGGCAGCAACGGTCTCTCTTGGTGCGGGTGGTGCAGTGCGTCGTCCAGCAGGTCTGCGGCCACGAGTGTTCCGTGGCGGTGTTGGCGGTTTGTTCTCTTCGACTTTTTCAGGCTTCGGCTTAGGAGATTCAACAGGCTTCGCCTCGGGAGTTGGTTCCGGTGTTGGCTCGGGTGTTGGTTCGGGAGTCGGCGCCGCAGCCACTTCAGTCACAGGCGGCGCGGGCTCCTCGATCCTCGCACCTACGGATGAAACTCGTCGCGTTCCCGGCGTCCTGACCGGAGCTTCGGTCGCGGGTGTTTCGGTTTCCGCGATGTCACTTCCACCGACAACGGGCTCGAACGTTCCACTGAAGAACAATCGATACGTTCCCTCTTCGTCATTCGGGCTGCGTGCCTCCACGCGCAACACGAGATTTTCCCGCTTGCGAAGATAGATGCTCTTTGTTACTGGCGTTTCGATCTCGGCGTAAACAGTGATCTTCAGCAGTGGTCGTAACGAACCCGCGGTGAACACGTCGATATCGCCGTTCAGGTTCTTCGTCTGAACCGTGATCAGCAGATCGCCCGGCGTCCCTATCAACGAAAAATAATGATCCGTCAATCGCGCGTCGCCCAAATCGCGCGCCGCGATCCGGCCCGTGACGGTGTTGTGACGCACGGGTGCAGGAACGTTGGGATCGATCGATTGAGCAAACGCCGGCGTGGCGATCGAGACGAGAAACGCAAGAGCTAATGACTTTGCGGCCTTGCGACTTTGCGAGAAAACCCAGCGCATACTTTGCGGCAAAGCATAACAGATCTGGGTTATCCTAGTCGCATGAAGTTAAGTCGTGTGGTGTTGTTCGTCTTTGTGTCTTCCCTTCCCGTTTTCGCGCAATCCTGGACTACAAAGCTCGACAAAGACGTCCGCTTTTACCAGGCGACAGACATGGGCATTGTCGTCGCCGCCACGGAAAAGTCGCTGTACGCAATCGATGGCGCGACCGGCGAAACGCTCTGGCGACGCAAAGACACTTCGCTCGACGAGACAGATGTCGCTCCTGTTCCGGGCACTGACCTACTGCTGTTGAGTTTTGAAAAAGGCGACAAGGCACGCGTCGAAGCAGTTAATATCGTGACGGGCGATTCGATGTGGCGCAGTGAGAAGATCAAAGGCGCGGTGATGCAGATCTCGGTTGATCAGAGTTCAGATCTACTCGCCGTCGTGCTCGCGAAAGATGCGAAGAATCGTCCGCGCGAAGGCTTCAAGCGCCGGCCATTGGTTCACGTTTTAGAGCTCGCGACTGGCGACGAGCTTTGGAAGTACGAAGTCGCCGAAGTTGAAATGATGCCGGCACGGTGGCCCGAAGATTCGGGAAAAGAAGTTGATTACACCCTCGACAACTATTACCCGCCGGCGTTCGTTGCCGGCCGGTTGTATGTGTTCTACGAAGGCGTTACTTCGTTCGACGCACGAACCGGAAAGGAACGGCTGCGCGAGAAGTATCGCGTCAACGAAGAAGGGCTCGCGTTCACCGAAGGCGAGCCGATCTTTACTGAAGTGAACCTATACGTTTCCGGTCACGGGCGCGTGAGGGCTATATCACGTCAGAGCGGCGAGACTGAGTGGGAAGCAAAAGATCTCGGACTCACGCCGGAGATGATTCTCGCCGGTGATGTTCTGTACGTTCGAACCGGTGGACAGTTTACGCGGATCAAAGACGGCGACGTTGTCGAGCGTGGTTCGTATGGTGTGAGCGCGCTGGATGCGAATTCGGGCAAAGTGTTGTGGCGTTACAAGGGTGCCGACAAGGGCATTACGAATCTGCTGATGCCGGATCGAAACACGATCGCGATCGCCGATCGGGACGATCTGATTTTGCTCGACGCAAGCAACGGCAAGCGCAAGGCTCGTTTTGCACACAAGATCGAACGCGCTTCGTTTGGACTGTTGAATGAACGTGGCGACGTGGTGATTGGTGGACAATCCGAGATCGCCGGGTTTGATCCTGTGAGTGGACGTCAACTCTGGCGCGCGCGACACACACCGCCTGGTCGTGGCGTCTTTCGCACAGTCGCCGCAATCGCAGCGCGCGCAGCGTCGCTCTACTTTCGTTTTGGCGGCCCTGCCATGTCAGCGGTCCGTGGTGTTCAGATCGTGCGGGGAATTACGAGTTTGAGCTGGTCAGGTTTGAGTGCGCGCTCTTCGTTCTCGAATCTTCAGTCACTAGCGACAGCATCCTCGCGGAAGCACACAAAAAGTACAAATCGAATTGAAGACAGACTCGTCGATCGTGTCGATCCTTCACGCCAGCTCGATCGTCTCTCACGATTCCTCTGGCATCGCGAACGACTCGCAACACTTCGCGGCCACTGGATGTACTTCTACACAGATCTCGACACCCGCGACGGCAACGGCCTCGCCGGTGTGAACGTCAACAACGGCCGCACCGAACGCGAAGTGCGCCTGTCAGATCTCGACGAACGTTTCGTGACGGACGAAGTTCTCGGTCTGATGTTCGTGGCGTCAGGCAATCGTTTGTTGGCGCACGCTCTCAAGTAAGCTCACGGGCAGTCGTCGAGTTTCGTGAGTTTGACCTTGAAGGCACTCATCTTCTGACTCATACGTGTCTGCACGTCAGCGAGACGGCCGTTTGGCATTACATCGAGGTTCAAACTCTTCGCCTCACGACACACCGTCACCGGCTCGGTGTTTACGTTGAACTCGCGCATTAATTTCGAGTCACCATAGACTGGAACACCATTCACGAACACGAGCTGAACATCTTTCGGCGTCGATTGCATAAGAGCGTCGAACGGACGCGTTGCATCTCCGCGCAACAGAAACAAGTCAGCGTACAGTCCAACCTGAATGGATCCGACCTTGTCGTCGATGCGCGCGATTCTCGCTGGAATCGACGTCGCCATTTCAAACAACTGCTGATTTGAGAAGAACCCGCCGAGCTGATCCTTGTTGAATTGCGCCGCATACTCGAGCTCGGCCAGCATGTTTCTGTTTCCTGTCGGGGCCCAGTCTGGCGCCAGCGCGACGAAAACCCCTTCCCTGAAAGCCGCGATCACGTCAGTTGTGCTTCCGTAAAGATCGATGTTGCTGCGCGGCGACCAGACAAGCCCCGCGGCCGCGGATCTCATTTTTCGGAAATCGCTCGGCGTGAATGCGACGCCGTGAATGACCGCCGTCCTGGGTCCGAGAAACGATCGACCTTTAAGCAGCATGAATTCGAGAGTTGATTCGAGGTCCCTCGCGTCGCCTTCGGCGACATGAATAAGCACGAGGTCCAATTCATTACCGGCAAGTTTTCGCAGTGCCTCATCGGCGAAAGCGTCACCCAGATCGCGCGGCGTTACGCCGAGAAGATTTTGGACTCTCTCCTGTCCCAGCTCAGGATAAAATCCTGAGTTCTGGTCCAACTTCCGCACCGCGAGTCGAGACAAACAGCTAGGGAAAGGCGGAACAGGCGCCCTGGGCGGAGCCACACCGGAGAGCGACGTGGTGCCGCCGATCAATGCCTGCACTTCCGCAAACTCTGAGATGTCGCAATAGCCCTGTTCCTCGTTTAGTAACTCACGTGCGGGCGTACTGACCTCTCTCTGATACTGCTCGGAGCTGCGCCACTCATAACGGTTCTTGAATTTCTGCGCCGGTTTCCATCTTTCAAAAACGGCGTACATCGGATGGTTGTGAAGATCGACGAAGCCCGGAAAGATCAGGTGGTCCGTGTTGAGCAAGACTGCATTCTCTTCCTTCGGCGCAGTTGTCGTGATTGCCGTAATTTTTCCCTGCTTGATGACGACGTATCTTTTGTTCAGGTTTCTGTCAGGAGTAATGACGATGCCGCTAAGCACTATGGTCCTATCCTGGGCCGTAACTTGCGGGCAAACAAAGAGTACGAACAGACAGATAACGCCAAGCCACTTTTTGTTAAGCGCGATCATTTGTAGACCTCCATTTCGATGGATGAGGTGAACTGAATGCTACACAGAGAGATTAGGTTCTTACGCGTCTGAGTCTTAAGGCATTCGCGATCACCGAGACGGAGCTGAAGCTCATCGCGGCTGCCGCGATCATCGGGCTCAAGAGGATCCCGAAGAAGGGATACAATACTCCCGCCGCCACTGGTACGCCAAGGGTATTGTAGATAAACGCAAAGAAGAGATTCTGTTTGATGTTGTTCATTGTGGCGCGACTCAATGAGCGCGCCCGGACGATCCCGCTCAGATCTCCTTTCACGAGTGTCACGTCAGCGCTCTTCATCGCGACGTCAGTTCCGGTGCCCATCGCGATTCCGACGTGGGCCTGCGCGAGTGCAGGCGCATCGTTGATCCCGTCACCTGCCATCGCAACGATTCGCCCCGCATTTTGAAACCGCTTCACTGCGTCGACTTTCTGGTCCGGTAAGACTTCGGCGACGACTTCATCAATGTCCAGCTTGCGTGCGACAACTTCCGCTGTCGTACGACTGTCGCCCGTCAGCATCACGATCCGAATGCCTTCCGCGTGGAGTTGTTTGACTGCGCCGGGTGTCGTCTCTTTGATCGGATCGGCGACACCGAGCAAGCCTGCTGCTTTTCCGTCGACGGCAACGAACATCACAGTGTGGCCGTTGGCTCTCAACGTCTCAGCCTGTGTTCCCAACGCACCTGGATCGATCTCGAGCGCGTCAAGCAGCGAACGATTCCCAAGCGCCACTGGACGACCATCAACTTCTCCCACGACTCCTTTACCCGTCAGTGAATCAAACGCAGCCGTGTCGACGAGCTTCACACCGCGATCTCGCGCGCCCGAAACAATCGCCGCCGCCAGCGGATGTTCGCTGTTTCGCTCGATACTCGCCGCAAAGCGCAACAACGCTTGTTCGTCGATTCCGTTCGACGTGATGACAGTTTGGAGCTTCGGCTTTCCTTCTGTCAGCGTGCCTGTTTTATCGACGACGATCGTATCGACCTTGCGCATCACCTCGATGGCTTCAGCATTCTTGAACAGCACTCCATACGACGCGGCCTTCCCCGTCGCCACCATGATCGACATAGGCGTCGCCAATCCGAGCGCGCACGGACAGGCGATGATCAGCACTGCGACCGCGTTCACTAAGCCGTACGCCATGCGCGGTTCAGGCCCCCAGATGCTCCACACGATAAACGTAAGCACCGCGATAATCATCACCGCAGGCACGAAATAACTCGAAACAACGTCAGCCAGCCGCTGTATGGGCGCACGGCTGCGCTGCGCTTCCGCTACCATCTGCACGATCTGCGCGAGCAGAGTCTCCGAGCCGACGCGCTCCGCCCGCATAATGAACGAGCCGTTGCCATTCACCGTGCCGCCGACAACTCGATCGTTCGCACCTTTCCCAACCGGAATCGGCTCGCCGGTGATCATCGACTCGTCAACAGCACTCGCTCCTTCGATCACCACACCATCAACAGGTACTTTTTCCCCCGGCCGTACTCGCAGTTGGTCCCCCACAACCACTTGATCCAATGGAACATCTTCCTCGAGCCCGTGTTCACCAACACGCCGCGCTGTCTTCGGCGCGAGTCCGAGTAAAGCTCTGATCGCGGTACCAGTCTGCCCGCGCGCGCGAAGCTCGAGCACCTGGCCCAGCAACACCAGCGTCGTGATGACCGACGCGGCCTCGAAGTAAACAGGAACGTTGCCGTGATGATCGCGGAACGAGGCTGGAAAGATTCCCGGTGCGAGAATGGCGATCACACTGAAAAGATAGCTGACTGCGACACCCAGACCGATTAACGTGAACATGTTGAGACTGCGATTTACGACCGACTCCCACGCGCGTACGAAGAATGGCCAACCAGCCCAAAGCACCACCGGTGTCGCGAGAATCAGTTGCACCCACACCAGCGTCGACATCGGTATCAACTGTTGCAATGGCTGACCGGGAATGAGGTCGCTCATGCCCAGCACGAATACGGGAATCGTCAGGACCACAGCAACCCAAAACCGGCGTGACATGTCGCGCAGTTCCGGATTCTCCTGTTCGTCGAGAGTGACGACGAGCGGCTCGAGAGCCATACCGCAGATCGGACAACTTCCCGGTTGATCGCGAATGATCTCGGGGTGCATCGGGCAGGTGTATTTCTGACCCGGCGTAGTCGTAGTTGGTTTCGGCGCGAGAAAGCCTTCCGGGTTTTCCTGGAAGCGGTGCAGGCAGTGTTTGCTACAGAAATAGTAAGTGTCTCCCTGGTACTCAAAAGAGCCGGCGGCCCGATCCGGATCGACCGTCATACCGCAAACCGGATCGAGTGCAGGTGCTTTGTGTGCTGCTGTCTGCATATTGCTTGATTTACCTCTGCGTAACTCTGCGTCCC
>JBIOUJ010000069.1:0-7817 GCA_044867025.1 Pyrinomonadaceae bacterium
GGGTGGGTCAACGATCTCAATCACGCAATTTAGGACGGTTGACCCACCCGCTACCGCAGGTGGTACTGACCTCGTCCAAGTGCGGTTAGTAGTCGTAATCATCTCCTCCGGGCATCGGCGGTCCAGCCTTCTTCTTTTCAGGTGCGTCGGTTACCGCAGCGTCGGTTGTCAGTAATAACCCTGAGATCGATGCAGCGTTCTGCAATGCAGTGCGCACAACCTTGGTTGGATCGATGATTCCTGCCGCGGCGAGATCTTCAAACTCACCGCTAACCGCATTGAAACCTTTATTACCCTTGAACTGTTCTACTTCACGCGCGACCATGCCGCCCTCGGTGCCCGCATTCTCCGCAATGCGCCGCAGCGGCTCCTGCAACGCACGGCGCACGATCTGAATGCCGGTGCGAACATCCGGATCCTCGTGATCGTGATCGTTGAGAACTCTTCCAGCTCGAACGAGTGCTACTCCGCCTCCGACAACGATTCCTTCCTGCGCGGCCGCCTTCGTCGCATTCAATGCGTCTTCGACACGCATCTTGATTTCTTTCATCGCCGTTTCCGTCGGCGCACCCACTCTAACCACTGCAACACCACCAGCGAGCTTTGCCAATCGCTCCTGGAATTTCTCGCGATCGTAATCAGACGTCGTCTCTTCGATCTGACGCCGGATAGTCGCGACACGTCCCTGGATCGCTTTGCTATCGCCGCCGCCTTCGACAATCGTCGTGTGCTCCTTGTCGACGATGACGCGTTTTGCAGTTCCGAGATCCTCGATCGTTACGTTCTCGAGTTTAATACCGAGATCTTCGGTTATCACTTTTCCGCCAGTCAGGACGGCGAGGTCTTCGAGAATCGCTTTGCGTCGATCGCCGAACGCAGGAGCTTTCACCGCGCAAACTTTGATCGTTCCGCGCAGTCGATTCACCACCAGCGTTGCGAGCGCGTCGCCTTCAATGTCTTCGGCGATGATCAGCAACGCACGCCCTCCGCCTGCTGTTTGTTCCAACAGCGGCAGCAGATCGCGCATCGCGGAGATCTTCTTCTCGTAAAGCAGAATGAATGGCTCGTCGAGAATCGCTTCCATGCGATCGGGATTGGTAACGAAATAAGGCGACAAGTAACCGCGGTCGAACTGCATTCCCTCGACGATGTCTAGCTCGGTTTGCAGCGTCTTCGATTCTTCAACTGTGACGACGCCGTCCTTGCCGACCTTGTCCATCGCTTCAGAGATCAGCTCGCCGATATGACGATCGTTGTTGGCTGAAACTGTGGCGACGTTTGTCAGCTCTTCCTTGCTTTTGATCTTTTTGGACATGCGCTCGAGTTCGGCAACCACCTGTTCAGTTGCCAACTGAATCCCGCGCTGTAGCGACATGGGGTTCGCGCCCGCCGTGACCTGCTTCACACCTTCACGAAAGATTGCCTGCGCCAGAACTGTTGCCGTGGTTGTGCCGTCACCGGCCTTGTCGTTTGTTTTGACGGCGACCTCGCGAACCATCTGCGCGCCCATGTTTTGATACTTGTTCTGGAGTTCGATCTCTTTGGCGACAGTGACACCATCTTTAGTGATCACCGGCGAGCCAAATTTCTTACCGAGAACGACGTTACGACCCCTTGGCCCTAACGTTACGCGCACTGCATTCGCGAGTGTGTTCACGCCTTGAAGCATCGCGCTACGCGCTTCTTCTCTGAACTTCAATTCTTTTGCCGGCACTTAGTTTTCTCCTTCAGGCAGATTCTTTTTGTAATTTGCGGCCCGTCTGTTCCGACGCACGCCCGACTTTAACGCGCGCGGGACGCAGCAGTCGATCTCCCATGCGAAAGCCGCGACTATATTCTTCAATCACTCTTCCGTCCATATCGTGCGCCGTCTCTTCAGTGTCAACGGCTTCGTGCAACTCCGGATTAAACTCTTCACCGACAGCCGCAATCGGTTCGACACCTGCACTGCTCAACGCCGATTGAAAGCTACTCGCGATACGTTGAATACCCTCGAGCACCGCTTCACGTGGCGCGTTTCCGGAAACAGCTTCGATGGCTCTTTCCAGATCGTCCAGCGCAGGAAGCAATGCCGCGATAAACTTCGCCTTGTCAGCGGACGCGCGCTCGTCGGCCGAGCGATTCAAGCGCTGTCTCGTTTCGTCAGTCTCGCGCTGTAGTTGCTGGCGCAGTTGCTCAAAGCGCGCCTGAACGTCCTGCACCTGTTTTTCAGCAGCCTTGGTACGCGACTCGAGCTCTTCGACGTATTTCGGCTTGAGGTTCGGCTGTTCGACCTCTTCTTTGGACTGCTCGGCGCCGTCGTTATCGAGATAGATGCGACGACGATCCGTCACGCGAAGTTCGTTTGTATCCCGATCCTTATCCATCAACTCGTCCTCGTTCCTCATAGCTCCCCCATGATCGAATTTCGCCGCGGATATCCGCGGAATCCGTGGCTTAACTCCTTAAGAAACCTTGATGTCGATCCTCTTCGACTTTTGCTCACCGCGTTTCGGCAAACGGATCTGCAAAACACCATCTTTGTACTCGGCCCCGATCTGACTCTGCTCGACCGATGCGGGTACGCTGAACGTTCTCAGAAACTTACCACGCGGTCTCTCAATGCGATGCTGCCTCGGCTCTTCAATCGCCCGCGTACCTTTAACGATCAAGCGATTATCGTCAATGTCGATTTCAAGCGCGTCACGATTAATACCGGGCAAGTCAATCGCGATCGAATAGCTGGTCTCAGTTTCGTAAATGTCGGCAGCAGGCGTCCAATCAGCCCGCTCAAACTCGGCGCCCGCATTGGCTTCAGCCTGCGCGCGTCGTTGTGTCGCGTCTTCGAAAAGCCTGTTCATACGATCCTGTAGGACCATGAGATCCTGCAAAGGGTTCCACTGTTGTGACATCATCGATTCTCCAATAATTGCTTCACGCAGTTGCAAACGCTGTATCAGTCTTGAACTCCATTGTGTCGCCGCTCGCCGAAAGTCTTACGGTTTGACCCGGCAGGATCTCACCTTGCAGCAGTTTCACCGCCAGCGGATTCTGAATCAGCGACTGTATCGCACGCTTCAACGGACGCGCACCATAACTCGGATCGTAGCCTTCGCGCATCAGCAGTTCTCTTGCCGACGGCTCGAGCACCAGCGTTACGTTTCGCTCATTCAACATCGCGGTCAACCGCTCCAGTTGCACGTCGATGATCTTGCCGATCTGGTCGCGTGTGAGCTGGTGGAAGATCACGATGTCGTCAACACGATTCAAAAACTCCGGTTTGAAATTCAACCGCAGCTCTTGCAGCACCGCTTCGCGCACCTGCTTCTCGTCGCCTTCAGCAGCCTGGATCTCGCGAGAGCCCAGATTGGAGGTCATGATCAGCACGGTGTTTTTGAAATCCACCGTGCGACCCTTCGAATCCGTTAGCCGGCCATCGTCGAGAATCTGAAGCAGCACGTTGAAAACATCCGAGTGCGCCTTTTCAATCTCGTCGAAAAGAATCACCGAATATGGCCTGCGACGAACAGCTTCGGTGAGTTGTCCGCCTTCCTCGTACCCGACGTATCCCGGAGGCGCTCCGATCATGCGCGCCACCGCATGCTTCTCCATGTACTCAGACATGTCGAGCCGGACCATCGCCCGCTCGTCGTCAAACAAAAACTCGGCGAGCGCGCGAGCCGTCTCCGTTTTACCCACACCGGTTGGTCCAAGAAAGATAAAAGAACCGACTGGACGGTTCGGATCCTGCAAACCTGCACGCGCACGCCGGACCGCATTCGCGACCGCAGCGAGTGCCTCTTCCTGACCGATCACGCGCTGACCCAGTCGATCCTCCATCGTCACTAGTTTCTGCATCTCGCCTTCGAGCATCTTCGAGACGGGAATGCCGGTCCACTTGGCAACGATTACGGCGACGTCCTCTTCATCGACTTCCTCTTTCAGCATCACGCCGTCCTGCTGAAAATTAGCCAACTTGTCCTGCTCGGTCTTGAGTTTGCGCTCCTGTTCGGGAATCCTTCCGTACTGAATCTCGGACGCGCGCGCCAAATCACCGGCATTTCGCGCCTGATCGAGTTGCAGCCTGAGCTGCTCGAGTTCGGCTTTGAGTGTTCGGATGTGGTCGATGGCCTCTTTCTCGGATTGCCACTTGGCCTTCATGCCGGAAGAGGTTTCCTTCAGATCCGCAATTCGTTGTTCGATCTCTTTCAAACGGGCCTTCGACTTTTCGTCCTCTTCTTTTTGCAAAGCCTGGCGCTCGATTTCCAACTGAATCGTCTCCCGCTCCAACTGATCGATCTCCTGCGGCAGCGAATCGATCTCGATGCGCAGTCGTGATGCTGCTTCGTCGATCAGATCGATAGCCTTGTCCGGCAGAAAGCGGTCCGTGATGTAGCGATTCGAGAGTGTTGCTGCGGCGACGATGGCGGAGTCTTTTATGCGCACGCCGTGGTGGACTTCGTAACGCTCTTTCAATCCACGCAAGATGGCGATCGTGTCTTCGACCGTCGGTTCACCAACGTAGACTTGTTGGAAACGACGTTCGAGCGCCGCATCTTTCTCGATGTGTTTCTTGTATTCGTTGAGTGTGGTGGCGCCGACGCACCTCAGCTCTCCTCGAGCGAGTGCGGGCTTCAACATGTTCGACGCGTCGATCGCGCCTTCGGCAGCGCCCGCGCCCACGAGCGTGTGAAGCTCGTCGATAAAGAGAATGATTTGACCCTGCGCGTTCTCGATCTCCTTCAAAACGGCCTTGAGACGATCTTCAAACTCGCCGCGATACTTTGCGCCGGCGAGCATCGACCCGAGATCCAGACCTACGAGACGTTTGTTGCGCAGCGTTTCAGGAACATCTCCCGAAACAATCCGTTGTGCCAGACCTTCAACGATCGCGGTCTTACCGACGCCTGGTTCACCGATCAGCACAGGATTGTTCTTTGTTCTTCGCGAGAGAACCTGAATCGTGCGACGAATCTCGTCGTCTCGACCGATTACGGGGTCGAGTTTTCCTTTGCGTGCCTGTTCCGTCAGATCGCGCGCGTATTTCGAAAGCGCCTGGTAGTTCTGCTCCGCATTCTGGT
Organism: Pyrinomonadaceae bacterium; assembly: GCA_044867025.1. Classification (GTDB taxonomy): domain Bacteria; phylum Acidobacteriota; class Blastocatellia; order Pyrinomonadales; family Pyrinomonadaceae; genus PSRF01. Next base: position 5,061 of record JBIOUJ010000069.1, read on the forward strand.
CGGTGATTCGCGCACCACCGCGCATCTGTTCGATGACTTTGAACAGGTCGTCTCTGATGACGCCGTGCTGTCGAAGAATTTTTCCCGCGTCGCCGTCTTTCTCTTCGACGATGGCAAGCAGTAGATGCTCGGTCGAAATAAATTCGTCCTGCATCTGATCGGCTTGTTTCTGTGACGCGGTAAATATCTGACTTAGCCGGTTGCTGAAATACTGTTGACCGCCCTGGACGCGCGGAAAACGAGCCACAGCCGCTTGCGTGTCGTTAAGAATTACGGCGACGTTAGCTCCAAGCTTTCCGAGAACCGGTCTAACGATGCCTTCAGGTTGTTCGAGCATCGCGACGAGCAGATGCTCGGGCTCGACCTGTTGGTGGGTATTCCTCTCGGCAAGCTCGATAGCGGATTGAATTGCTTCCTGACCCCGCAGGGTGAACTTATCTAAACGCATCGCACTAAAACCTAAAACTATTCAGTATAAAAAGAGACGAACGGGCTCGAAATTCGTATCCCAAACTACGACGAGCCCGCTCGCGATTTACCGATCCTTCAAAGCTTTACCGGCCGCCGGAAGCTTCCTTCGCTTTTCCGGTTTCGGCTGTTGTCTCGATTGTCTTATTCGCTGGTCCAGCACCAGTTCCGCTGACCTGGATCCGGCGAGCCTTGGTCTCTTCGCGTTTTGGCAACGTCACGCGCAACACGCCGTTGTTGTATTCGGCGTTTGCTCCCTCTGCGGAAACCGTGTGCGGCAGAGTGAAAGAACGTGTGAAAGCGCCATACGAGCGTTCGACTCGATGGTAATTGTCAGTTTCGTCCGTCTTTTCAAACTTTCGCTCACCGCGGAGGGTTAGGACATTGTTCTCGATCGAGAGATCGAAATCTTCCTGTTTCATTCCAGGAAGCTCGGCCTCGAGCACGATTTGATCCTTGTTCTCGTAGATGTCGACGCTGGGCGCCCACGCGCCACGTCCGATGCCCTCATCGTCGAAGGCGCGGGTCATATTAGTCGAGAACAAGCGATTGACTTCTTCTTGCAGCGTTCGCAGATCGCGGAACGGGTCATATCGAACGATAGCCATAACTCAATCTCCTCCTATTCCTTGTAATCCTTTGTTTGCTGTTCTCAGCCCCGACTTGTTCTTCGCGGGTACTAGCTGAGCGTGGCGTCATAATAAAGGTTGAGTGTCGACTTGTCAAGTCCCCGATCTGGGCCTTTTCGGCCTTATCTCTGCAGAGATAAGGTCCTAATTTAAATAGGGGACTACTGGTGATGGATGCCGAAGAAGCGTTTGATTGCCGAGAGGATTCCGGCGGAGGAGTCGGTGCTGGTGGTCTGAGAATCCGCCTGTGAGGCGAGGCCCTGGCGGCGTTCGGCCATAATAAAACTCAACGATTCGACCAAGTCTGGGTTGGTGTCAAACACCCTCTTCATCGCCGCGTGGCCGATCTCCAGCACCTCAGTCTCCTCGAGCGCCAGTACATTGGCCGTCCTTGGTTCGCCGGTAAACAGCGCCATTTCACCGAAGAAGTCGCCTTCACTGAGCGTCGCCACCGTCCTGGCCCGGCCATTGTCACTGACCTGGACCCGCACCCGTCCTTTATGTACTACAAACATCGACGATCCCGGCTCGCCTGCGCGGATCACCGTCTCACTTGGCGCAAAGACGTGGCTCACCGCCGCCTGGGCAAGCATCGTGATCTCGTCTGCCGAGAGCGGGGCAAAGATATCGACTGCGGAAAGCCTCTCCGCGATAGCTCCACCGTCCCCGTCCCGCACTGCCGCACCTTTGTGACGTTCGACAAAAAGCGTGCGGGTCGGATACGCGAAATTCAAGCCGGCGCGTCGAAACGCATACCAGATCCTTTGCCGGATGAGCGCGTCGGTGTCGTTGTACTTGGCATAATCCTCCAACCAGTACTTCACTTCGTAGTCGACGCCGTTATCGCCCAGATTTCTAATCCTAACTATTGGCGCGACTCTCTCAGAGACGTTGTCAGCCTCCCGCACGGCCTCGCGTACCACGTGGATCGTCTTCGCGGGCGAATCGGTGTAGAGGGTATTAAACATGACGATTCGCGCGTTCAGGTTGCCGCGTGGAGAGACTTCAATCGGCTCGCGAGCCGCCGTGCTATTGGCAATCAGAACAACGTGATTCGTGAACGTCCGAATCTTGATAGCGCGCCAACTGATCTCTTCCACGACGCCCGTATGTCGTTGGGCGCCGACCGTGATCACATCGCCCACCTGAAACGGTCGATCCGCCTGGAGAGAGATTCCGGCGAAGAAGTTACCGAGCGTGTCCTGTAGCGCAAGTCCCAGAATGACGCCGAAGATCGCGGAAGTCGTAAAGAGAGCGCCGAGGTTCACTTCCGGGAAGAGAAAAGTGAAAGCGATCAAAAAGAGGATCGTAAACGCGACGATCGTGAAGATGTTTCGAATGAGCGTCGGCGCGTCGATCCGTTTGAGACGGAACGCGAGTGCGAAGAAGAGGGCGTTGAGAGCACGAACAAAAAGATATCCGACGATACCGACCAGGAGCAGCTTGATGATGTTGACGATTGTGTCGGCTGAAGGCGAAGGAGTGGCGCCCATTCGGTGCTCGAGAAGTCGTTTGACTTCAGGGCTGAATGACCAAAACAGATACGTCGCCAGCAAAGCCACTGCCGACGCAAACAGGAACAATAAGATCTTGTTTGTGAACCGGGGACGAGCCACGGGCACGTTTTTACCACCAAATCAGCCCAATTGACGAGGAAAAA
>JBIOUJ010000070.1:0-11987 GCA_044867025.1 Pyrinomonadaceae bacterium
AGTCGACATTCGGGATGAGACTAATGTGCACGGGAGCACCACCAGCGGCTTCGACGGCCTCGCTATAGTAGCGCGAAAGGTAGAATCGATCAGTTGCGAGTTCTATGCGCATCGGAATGCCGATGCGGGGTCGGTTTCCCATGGGGCCTATCATAACTCAATGAAAACTCTCTGCGTAACTTCGGCGTATCTCTGCGCCTCTGCGGTGAACTTGCGTCTACCATTCATTCACCGCAGAGGCGCAGAGGAACGCAGAGTTACGCAGAGAGAAGGCGTCCTTGACTTACATTCAAACGAGTTCCTATAGTCTCAGTTAAAGAAGAATGCAGAAACAAAACAATAGGGTGCGCAGCACTACGGTACTGCTCGTACGAAAGGACGCTCGCGTTGCGCTTGCGGGAGACGGGCAGGTGACGCTTGGTGAAACCGTCATGAAAGCCAGCGCAAAGAAGGTCCGCCGGCTGTATAACGATCAGATTTTAGCGGGTTTTGCCGGTGCGACGGGAGATGCTTTCGCGCTGCTGACGCGGTTCGAGAGCAAGCTCGAGCAATACCACGGAAACCTCGAGCGCGCGGCGATTGAGCTCAGCAAAGAGTGGCGCACGGACAAGATACTGCGACATCTCGAGGCGCTCTTAGTCGTCGCCGATAAAAAAGCATCGTTTCTCTTGTCGGGAAATGGTGATGTGATCGCGCCCGACGAAGGCGTGCTGGCGATCGGATCCGGTGGTTCTTACGCTTTGGCCGCCGCGCGCGCGTTGATCAAGAACACGGATATGACTGCGCGTGAGATTGCCGAAGAAGCACTACGCATTGCCGGCGAAATCTGCATTTATTCAAATCAAAATATAGTAGTTGAGGAATTATAAGTTGGTTATTTATTTGGCTGGAGAAGTGGACGAAGAAGCACGGCTCGACGAGATGTCACCTCGTCAGATCGTGACTGAGCTCGACAAGCATGTCGTTGGTCAACGCAACGCGAAACGCGCCGTCGCTATCGCGCTGCGAAATCGTGTACGTCGTCAGAAGCTCTCACCGGAGATGGCAGTCGACGTGATGCCCAAAAACATCATCATGATCGGCTCCACCGGAATTGGTAAGACAGAGATCGCACGTCGATTGGCGCGCATGTCGAACTCGCCATTTCTGAAAGTGGAAGCCTCGAAGTTTACGGAAGTAGGTTATGTAGGGCGCGACGTCGAAAGCATGATCCGCGACCTCACCGAAATTTCGGTGGAGCTCACGCGTCAAGAGAAGAGTGAAGAGGTCGCCGAAAAGGCGGAACTAAACGTCGAGGAGCGCATTCTCGACTTGCTGCTGCCGCCACCGCGGTCTGCCGGCTTTTATGATTTCGACGCCGACACCAGCGACGAACAATCCACTGAGCTCGATGCTCCCGCGCGCGACGAACAATTCCAAAAGACGCGTGAGAAACTCCGCACACAGCTACGCAGCGGCAAGCTCGACAACCGCCTTGTTGAGCTCGAAGTCAGGGAGAAAAACTTTCCCGTGATCGAGTTGGCTGGACCACAGGGCGTCGAAGAAATGGGCATCAACATGAAAGACATGTTGGGCAACCTGTTTCAGGGTCGAACAAAGAGACGAAAGATGCGTGTCGACGAGGCGATGGAGTACCTGATGCAGGAAGAAGAAGAGCGCCTCATCGACATGGACCAGGTAGCACGCGCTGCTATCGAACGGGTTGAAAATTCCGGAATTATCTTTCTCGACGAGATCGACAAGATCGCGGGACGAGAGTCAGGACATGGTCCGGATGTTTCGCGCGAAGGAGTTCAGCGCGACATTCTTCCGATCGTCGAGGGCACGACTGTCAACAGCCGTTATGGAATGGTCCGAACGGACCACATCCTCTTCATCGCGGCCGGCGCTTTTCACGTGTCAAAACCTTCTGACTTGATCCCGGAGCTTCAGGGTCGCTTTCCGATTCGCGTCGAGCTGGAGTCGCTCACGATCGAAGACTTCAAGCGGATTCTGACAGAGCCGCGCAATGCGCTGATCAAGCAGTACCAGGCGATGATGGAGACGGAAGGCGTGACAATCGAGTTCACGTCCGACGCGATCGATTCCATTGCGAACTTCGCTGCGCAAGTCAATCAACAGACGGAAGACATCGGTGCACGCCGGTTACAGACGATTATGGAAAAGCTGTTGGAGGAGATCAGCTTTGAAGGTCCGGACCTCAATCCCAAGCACCAGCGGATCGATGCAGCTTACGTATCAGGAATGCTCTCTGACACAGTAAAGGATCAGGATCTCAGTCGATACATTCTGTAGCCACAAAAAGCACAAATGATCAAAATCAATGCGATTGAAAGACGTACTGATTTGTGCCTTTTGTGCGTTTTTGTCGCTATCACTGTCGTTTCGGGTTGTGGCAAACGGAGAGCCCCTCAACCTCCGGTCGAACGCGTCCAGCAGCGCACGGAATTTCTTTCAGGCGCACAACAAGGTAATGAGGTGATTCTTAGCTGGCCCGCGCCGCGGCGAAATGCACCCGACAGCAGCGTGCAGAGCATTCGCCGGATCGATGTGTACCGGCTTGCAGAAAAGCCCGGTGCACCTTTAGCGCTTACCGAAGAAGAGTTCTCGGAACGATCGACGCTCGTTGGTTCCGTGACCTTCGAACAGATACAGACTGCGGGCGACACAATCACCTACAGAGATGTGCTCGAGCTCGCCGGCCAACCGACTCGTCTGCGCTATGCGATTCGCTACGTCAACGCATCGGGGCAACGCGCAGGGTTCTCCAACTTCTTGAGCATCGAACCTGCCGCGCGCATCGCGCAAGCACCAACACTCGGCGCGCAACCAAAGATCGCGGAAGATTCAATCTCGCTTTCGTGGCAACCACCGACAGCGAACATCGATAACTCAACACCTGTGAATCTGCTCGGTTACAACGTTTATCGAACGGATGAGTCGCAGAATGAGCTCGGTAATCAGCCAATCAATTCCGCGCTGATCTCAGGAACAGAATACGCCGACAAGAACTTTCAATTCGGCAAAGACTACCGTTACGTCGTCCGCGCCGTGTCGCTCGGAACAGGCGGCGCGCAAGTCGAAAGTCTCAACTCAAACTCGGTTTCAGTTTCACCGAAGGACATCTTTCCGCCTGCTGCGCCTGAGCGTCCAAGCGTCGCAGCGCCTGAGCCCTCATCGGCAAGACTGGCGATCTTCTTCGCGGCGAACAAGGAGCCCGACATCGCGGGTTACAATATCTATCGCTCAACCGATCCGGATCTTCCGAAGCAGAGTTGGACCAGGCTAAACCAGGCGCTGTTGACGCGTACGACCTATCAGGACGATCGTGTTGAGCCAGGCAAGACTTATTACTACTACGTTACGGCTGTCGATAAAACCGGCAATGTCAGTCCGCCGTCGGAAGTCGGATCGGAGAAGGCGCCTTAAGGCAGATGAGAGTTTGTAGAATTTCACATGAAAGCTTGAAGACGGCTCGATACGCGGTGTTGGAAGAATCAACTGTTCGACCGCTTGCAGACGACTACACAATCGGAGCTGATCTCGGTTTGTTCAAGCAGGAAGGTCAGTTTGCTTTAGATGAAGTAAAACTGCTGGCGCCAGTTGTGCCTTCGAAGGTCGTGTGTGTTGGGCGAAACTATCGCGAGCATGCGGCAGAGCTTGGCAACAAGATGCCTGACGAGCCACTCCTCTTTCTGAAAGCCCCCTCGTCAGTGATTGCCTCCGGTGATTCGATTGAATTACCGAGTGCTTCACAACAGGTAGAGCATGAAGGTGAGCTTGGCGTAGTTATTGGACGACTCGCCCGCAAGTTGTCGAGCGACGACGATCCCTTGAGTTATGTCCTGGGTTATACGTGCGTTAACGATGTTACCGCACGTGATCTCCAGCGCAAGGACGTTCAATTCACGCGTGGCAAGTCGTTTGACACGTTTTGTCCGGTCGGCCCCTGGATTGAGTCGAACATCGATCCGAGCAATGTAGCAGTCGAGACGAGGCTCAATGGTGAAGTAAAACAAAAAGGTAACACGGCTGACATGGCGTTTCCTGTCGCCTTTCTTATAAGGTACATCTCTGAGATCATGACACTGTTTCCCGGGGATTTGATTGCGACGGGGACGCCCGCGGGCGTTTCGCGCATGAAGCCCGGCGATACGGTTGAAGTTGAAGTGACCGGAATCGGTATTTTGCGCAATGAGGTGCGCTGACTTATGAAATTCTTTCTTGATACTGCAAATCTTAACGAGATACGTGAGGCCGCGTCGTTCGGCTTCGCTGACGGCGTGACGACGAATCCTTCGCTCATCGCAAAAGAAGGCGACGTCGACTTCAAACAGCACATCGCTGCCATCTGCGAGATCGTGCAGGGACCTGTTTCGGCGGAAGTGACGAGCCAGGATAAGGACGGGATGGTCCGCGAGGGACTGGAGTATTCGAAGATCGCGCCAAACGTGGTCATCAAGTGTCCATCGACGCGCGAAGGGCTCAAAGCCACGCGTCACTTGGCCGATCAAGGCATCGGCGTAAACGTCACGCTATGCTTTTCGGCGGCGCAAGCGATCCTGGCGGCAAAGGCCGGCGCGTCGTTTATCAGCCCGTTTATCGGCCGGCTGGACGACATTGGTGAAAACGGATTGCAACTGCTCCAGGACATCGTCGAGATTTATCACAACTACTCGTGGAAGACGGAAGTCCTGGCGGCGAGTCTGCGTCACCCGATTCACGTGATCGAAGCAGCACGTCTTGGAGCAGACATCGCGACGCTGCCGTTTAAAGTAATCGATCAGCTATTCAACCACCCGTTGACGGACAAGGGACAGGCGCAGTTTTTGGCTGACTGGGCCAAGAGCGGTAGAAAATAGGTGGCAATCGAAAATGGGGACGCAATCGTAGTCAGCGTGCTGAAGTACGATGGCCGTGAACATCGCCGCTGGCCGGCTCGCATTGCGGAGACTGTTGGACCACTTATCGTTCTCGACGCCGTGTTCGACGAAGAGATCGAACACGATCTCCTCGGGAAGGTTTTGTCGGGAACAATCAGCACGGAATATTATTGGTTGGACCGCTGGTACAACGTTTTTCGGTTCAGTAGTTCAGATCAGGTTCTTCAGAAGTTTTATTGCAACATAAATGTCCCGCCGCAATTTGACGGGCGCGTTCTGAGTTACGTCGATCTGGACATCGACGTGCTGGTCGAACCCGACCTCACTTACAGGATTCTCGACGAGGACGATTTCGAACAAAACGCGCGACGCTATGGCTACCCTGAAGAGATCCGGGCCAATGCGCGCCGCGCACTGACAGAGGTGATCGGACTTATCGAGTCGAGAGCGTTCCCTTTTGATTATGGCTTCGAAACAACAACGTAAATCTGCAAAATCACGGTTGGAGATCCTGCGCGAGCGAAGCGAAGAGGCTGAGCAGGGTGGCGGCGCTGCTCGAGTCGAAAAGCAGCACGAAGCAGGAAAGATGACGGCGCGCGAGCGGATCGAGTTTCTGCTTGATGATGGCTCGTTTGAAGAGTTTGACAAGCTGGTCATGCATCGTTCGAAAGACTTTGGACTCGAGAAACTACGCTATCCCGGCGACGGTGTGATCACGGGCCATGGATTGATCGACGGTCGCAACGTCTTTGTTTTTGCGCAGGACTTCACTGTCTTTGGTGGATCGCTTTCGGAGACTCACGCTGAAAAGATCTGCAAGGTGATGGATCTCGCGATGAAGGTCGGCGCGCCGATTATTGGTTTGAATGACTCCGGCGGCGCGCGCATTCAGGAAGGTGTCGTCAGTCTTGGTGGTTATGCGGACATCTTTCTTCGCAACACGCTGTCGAGCGGCGTGGTTCCGCAGATCAGTTGCATCATGGGACCATGTGCCGGCGGCGCGGTCTACAGTCCTGCGATCACTGATTTCAACATCATGGTCAAAGACACGTCCTACATGTTCATCACCGGACCGGACGTGATCAAGACTGTCACGCACGAGGAAGTGACAAAGGAAGCGCTGGGCGGCGCGGTCACGCACAACAGCGTTTCCGGAGTCGCGCACTTCGCCGCGGATTCAGACGAGCATGCGCTACGGATCGTTCGCGAGCTGATGTCGTTCATTCCTTCGAACAACCAGGAAGATCCGCCGCGGTTGGAGGCGAGCGATCCGGTAGACCGCGTCGAACCGAAACTCAACGACATAGTTCCGCCGGCGTCGAACCAGCCGTACGATATTCGCGATGTGATAAATCACGTTGTCGACGATGGATACTTCTTTGAAGTGCAGCAGATGTTTGCGCCGAACATCTGTGTTGGGTTCGCGCGTCTGGGTGGACGTTCAGTGGGGATCGTGGCGAACCAGCCGGCATATCTCGCCGGCGTGCTGGATATTGCGGCGTCAGTCAAAGGCGCGCGGTTTGTTCGGTTCTGTGATTGCTTCAACATTCCACTGGTGACGTTTGAAGACGTGCCGGGATTTTTGCCGGGCGTCTCACAGGAACATGGCGGGATCATCACTCATGGTGCGAAGCTCTTGTATGCGTTTGCTGAAGCGACTGTTCCGAAAGTCACGGTAATCACGCGCAAGGCGTACGGTGGTGCGTATTGCGTGATGGCGTCGAAGCACATTCGCACCGACGTGAATTTCGCCTGGCCTTCGGCGGAGATCGCGGTCATGGGGGCTGAGGGAGCGGTTGGTATTCTCTACCGCCGCGAACTCAACGAAGCGCAGGATAAAGACTCAGCACGCACCGCTCGGATCCTCGAGCTGGAAGACAAGTTCGCTAATCCTTACATTGCCGCAGAAAGAGGATTCGTCGATGAGGTAATCGAGCCCTCACAGACACGGCCGAAACTCATCCGCGCGCTGTCACTCCTGGAAAACAAACGAGACACGAATCCACCCAGAAAGCACGGCAACATCCCTTTATAGCCACAAAAGAACACAAATTGTGCCTTTTTGTGGCTACTCTTCCGCTGGCTCGAATGAGATGAGGCGAGCGAGGGGATCGAAAGTGATTCTGAATGGGAAGAGCGCTCCGCGCCCAAGGATGATCGGCGTTCCAGGCGCGACGCCCGTCAAAACATCAGTCGGCACCCCGTTCAACACGAGCGTACCAATACTCACGGTCTGCGGCGCGACTCTTCGCGACTGAACTGTTCCTCCACCCAAGTCGTGGATCGTGTTTCCAGTTCCCCTGTGAGCTCTGCTTTCACTCAACGCAAGCCCAAGCGTTGATCCTGTGTCGACCAGTGCGAGCCGTCCATCTTCGAGCCTAACAAAAGGCCGATGGCTGCCCGACTCACGCACCCAACGCACAACCGCTCCATCACGCGGCACGTCCGACAGTCGCAGCCGGTGCGCAGAAGTATCAAATACGCGTAACTCTCGATTCGGCAGGTCTATCGAATACCCATAGGGACTGAACACTTCCGTCGGATCCAGTACGCCATCGATCGAACTCGGCAAATTATTCACGACGGCAGCGTTAAAGCTTCCCGGAACATTATTCTCGCGTCTGCCAAGCGCAAGACCCGAGATCCGGGTTTCTTCGTTGGAAGAGATTGGCGACGTGCTCAAGCCGCCGACGAGCGGTCGCCGCGATTGCGTCACGCCAAGATGCGTCTCTGCAACTACCCTGCGATTGACGAGCGAAACGCCTGCGCCCGTGTCGATCGCAAATACGAATGGCCCTCGGCCGTTAATCCAGCCATTGGCCAACAATCCGCGCGCATCGTCGCGAAGACGAATCGGCGCCACCGGCATCGGTGCGCTGAATCCCGTGCTCTCACGTCGCTTTAGACGTTGATGGGCGATTCCCATCGTAGGAATCGCCCATGCAACTATTGCAACAACACTGAGAGTACTTAGAGCGATAGCAAGTTTAGCTTTGCTCACTACTTCTGAACCTCTCTATTCAGAAGCTGCGGTTAGTAGTTGCGGTCGCGGTTGCGCAGCTTGTATGTCCACAAGGCTGAACCGCCCGCACCGGAGAGCGCACCAATGGCCGCGCCCTTCTTGCCACCGATCAAACCACCGACAGCCGCACCTGCACCGGTACCGATAGCCACGGTCAACTTATCGCGGTGCTTGTCCCAGAAGCTTCGTTTACGCGGCTCATAGTTGTAGTAAACGCGCTGTGACGAAGCTCGACTGGCTGAGTTGCGATAAACCACGCGAGTCGGAGCGCGCCGGACTGAAGTCGTCGACGCCGCTGCTGTTCCCTGTGGCGACTGCATCGCTGCGGCAAATCCATCCGCGAAACCAGTTTTGTAAGCGGTCTGTTCGCCTGTTGTGTCGAACCCGGCAGCAACCAGGTCACTGTTTGCTTGATCAGCAACTGGAGTCGCCGTCCTGGCCGTGTCCTGCGCTGTCGTGGTTGTTTCAGCCGTTGCCGGCTGGCTCTTGTGCATAACCAGTGCGCCGACGGAACCACCGACTAGGGCCGCGATCAAGGCCACTGGGAGTAATTTGTTAGTCATAATCATCGCTCTGCTTCTCCTTGCGAAAGATCTAAGTGCTTCCCAAGCTGCCGGGGATGTTGCAACAGGTGTTCCTCATTGTCGGGAGATTTGGAGATGACTCGTAACTGCTTGTAATTCTAGCAATCAGAGGTGAAAAAGGGAGACTTGCAAGAAATTCACAAGCTAAACCCAACGATTGTCATTGGTGGTGAGACGCGGGATGTACCCGATATGGAATCGTCGTATTCGATATACGCAATGGTGTAAAAAAAAAGAGTTCAGAGTTCAAGCTTTAGCTTGTTCTCTGAACTCCGAACTTGAAGGTTGAACTCTGAACCTACGCTGCTTTTTGGACGACTTTGTCTTTCAGAAGTTCGAGCGCTTTTTTCAGTTGCACATCTTCCGCGGGGGCTGGTTTGACCGCCGGCGCCGGCGTGGCCGCGTCGCGCTTCTCATTTCCCTGTTCCGGCTTGTTGATAGCATCGTCGTCGTTGCCCGTCAGTTCATCAGGGTCGACAGCTTCAGCCACTTCCTGTCCTTTGACCTCGACCGTCGGCGTCACGCCGGAATGAGCGCGATCCTCGCCGAGGAAAGTCTTGCCACCAGCACTCGCCCACTTGACGGTCGTCAGCAGAAGACCATCGCCGCCGCGCAGTGTAAAGAGCTGTTGCTCGGTTCCCGCACCAAAACTCTTCTCACCCACGACCTGGCCGCGATTACGTTCGAGCAACGCGGAAGCAACCACCTCAGCGGCGCCAGCGGTGCCCGTATCGATCAGCGCGACGACGGGTCCGGAGAACAACGTCGCTTTCGCGTCGGCCGTAAACGTCTTCAGCGCCTTTCCTTCGCGACCGACAGTCTGCGCGATGACGCCGTCTTTGATAAAGAGATTCGCAACTGCAACAGCTTCCGGCAGCGATCCACCGGCAGTATCGCGAAGGTCGATGACGATCTTCTGAGCACCCTGCTTCACGAGATCCTGAAGCCGAGCACGCACCTCAGTGGCTTCACCGTCGGCAAAACTGTTGATTCGAAGCACGCCGACGCGGCCAGCTTCCATGCGGATCTCCGCAGCTCCGGCGCGTGACGTTCCACGCTTCACGCTGATTGTCAGCGGGGTGGAATTCGCTCGCAGCACTCTGAGCTTAATCTCAGACCCGGCAGGTCCATTTAACAGTTGTTTGGCGTCGTAGAGCGAGATGTCGCGAGTGGCCTTGTTATCGATGTACTCGATAATGTCGCCTGCTCGAAGACCAGCCTGGTCAGCCGGCGATCCCTTCATCGGCGCGACTACGTAAAGATATGACGCAACCTGGGAAAGCTCGGCGCCAAGGCCCGCCTGATTATCCTTGTTGCCGCCGTTGAACTCCTTCACCTGTTCAGGCGTGAGATAGGTCGAATAAGGATCGAGGCCATAGGCAAGTCCGCGGAGCGCGCCTGCCCGAACCTTTTCCATGTTAGGCTCATCCACGTAATCGTTCTGAATGTGTTGCAGCACACTCTCGAAGATTCGCAATTGCGCGTTTGGGTCGTTTGCCGGCTGTTGTGCACGAGTGGAAATCCAGCCGCCGACGACGGTGTAGAGAGTCAGTGTTGCAGATAACAGAATCAGAATGAACTTGGTGCGAAATGACATTTACCTACCTCTTGAATTACGTTAGAGCCCGGATCAACAAAGATCGCACTGTTTGCGAGTCGAAACGTATGATACAGGCGGCATTTACGGGGTGCAAGCTAAAGCTTGACAGGCGTCGTGCCCTTATTTTTCTCTGCGTATCTCTGCGATCCTCTGCGCCTCTGCGGTAAGAGAGTCGTAAAGATCATAAACCGCAGAGGCGCAGAGAATCGCAGAGATACGCAGAGAATTCATCAGTTAAAGTGAAAAGATCAGACAGCGCTAACGCACCAATTCTCGCCCTCGATCTCGGCGAAAAGCTTGTCGGAGCCGCGATCTCGGACGAAAGGCTGGTGACAACCAAACGCCTCCCGCCACTAAAACGTTCGAATTGGAAAAAACTACTTCAGGAGATACGACACCTGGTTGAGCGCTTTGACGCGCAAACAATAGTCGTTGGTTTGCCGCTCCGAATGGATGGAACTGAGGGTGACGCAGCAAAAAACGTTCGCCGCATGGCGCAAAATCTGGCGCGATCGGTTGCTTTGCCGGTCTATCTCCAGGACGAGCGCTTGACTTCCCTCGAAGCGATGGCAAATTTAAAGGCGGAGGGTCTTAAGCCCGACGAGATACCGGCCTTCATAGATGGCGAAGCGGCAGCCACCATCCTTCGCGATTTTCTCGACACCGAACAAGAGAGGCTACTGGTGAGCCCATCTGGAGATCCGGAAACGACACACGAATGAAGCGGCTGATAATTCTAATCATCGCGCTCGGCATCATCGCCGTCGCGGGTCTGGGAACCTGGACCTATCTTGACCTGCACCGCCCGGTAACCCATGCGAAAACGGGACAATACATCGAGATTCCAAAAGGCTCGTCTCCGTCGGCAATAATCAAAAGGCTCGCGGCTGAAGGTGTAATTAAGAACGAGTGGCCCTTAAAGTTTTACCTTAAGTCCACCGGCAAAGGGTCGACGCTAAAAGCCGGGGAATATGACTTTCCATCACCCATCTCGCCCCTGGGAGTGCTCGCGAAGCTTCAACAAGGCGAGCGGCGACTCAACCGTCTGACCATTATCGAGGGCTGGACGCGCTGGGACATCGCTCGCGTAATGGCGCAGGTGCCGGAATTCGGACTTGCGAGCGAAGCTCAGGCGCTGGAGTTAATGAATAACGTAAGCCTCGTACGCGATCTGGATCCGGTCGCGACAAACCTCGAGGGCTACCTCTTCCCCGATACGTATGAGTTCGCGCCCGAGACAACCGCCTCACAGTTGGTCGAAATGATGGTGAAGCGCTTTCGCGACGTGTGGAAACCAGATTGGACCGACCGCGCACGAAGTCTCAACTTCACTCCACGGCAGATCGTCACCACTGCATCGATCATCGAGACTGAGGCGAAGCTTGCCGACGAGCGCCCGCTGGTGGCGTCAGTCATCTACAACCGTTTGCAAAAGAACATTCCACTCGCTGTCGATTCGAGTGTGATTTACGCTTCGAAACTCGAAGGTAAGTGGCGTTACGATGGAAAGGTTTACCTGAGCGACATTCAGCGACGCTCACCTTACAACACGCGACTCTACGCAGGTCTTCCGCCCGGCCCGGTCGCGTCGCCTGGAGAGAGTTCTCTCAAGGCGGCCCTCAATCCTGCGACATCGGATTATCTTTATTACGTGCGTAACCCAGCTCGTGACGACGGCGCTCATAACTTCTACAGCAATGGTGCAGAGTTTGAGACAGGTGTACAGGCATTGCGCAAGTGGGAACGCGAAAGAGACGCCGAGGAGGCACGGAAGAAACGCGAGAACGGCAGCACAGGAAAGTAAACGTTCAGAAATTCCTCCTCAATAATCAGGAATTGAACTTGGATAAATGTCAGTACCACCAGCGGTAGCGGGTGGGTCGACGACGAGCATGTGA
>JBIOUJ010000071.1:0-23775 GCA_044867025.1 Pyrinomonadaceae bacterium
GCCGAACACTTTGAAGACGCGCTTCCGACTCGGATCGATGAACAAGATGTTCACCGCAGTCGCCACACTTCAACTTGTACAAAACGGAAAACTCGATCTGAAAGCACCCTTCGGCAATTATCTCACCGACTATCCGAATAAAGACGTGGCGTCGAAGGTTACGATTGAACAGATGCTTACGCACACAGGGGGCACGGGCGACATCTTTGGTCCGGAGTTCGATAAGAATCGACTTGAGCTAAAGACGCTACAGGATTATGTGAAGCTGTACGGCAATCGCGGGCCGGAGTTTGAACCCGGCAATCGCTGGCAGTACAGCAACTACGGTTTTCTTTTGTTGGGCGTGATAATTGAGAAAGTTAGTGGTCAGAACTACTACGACTATGTTCGAGATCACATTTTCAAGCCGGCCGGAATGGACGCTACTGCTTCGGAGCCGGAAGACCAGGTGGTTGCCGATCGCAGCGTTGGTTACATGAGATCAGATGGCACTGGTTGGCAGCCGAACACTGACACACTTCCCTATCGCGGGACGTCCGCGGGTGGCGGTTATTCGACGGTTGAGGATCTATTGAAGTTTGCGACGGCACTCCAAACAAACAAGCTACTCAAGCCGCAGTACACCGAGATGCTCACGACGGGGAAGGTCGAGACACCGAACGGTGGTAAGTATGCTTATGGATTTCAGGAGGCGACGGTAAATGGGACGCGATGCTTCGGCCATGGCGGTGGCGCGCCCGGGATGAATGGCGAGTTGAAGATCTGCTCCGGGCCAGGTTATGTGGTTGCTGTGTTGGCGAACCTGGATCCGCCGGCGGCGACTCGAGTTGCAGACTTCATTACTAATCGACTGCCAACCAGGTAGGCTTAGGCCGGCACCACTCTCAACCTTTTCTGAAGGAGTTGGCGATTGAGAAATCGCCTGATCGTTTAAGGTGAGCGCGCGGAGTTTTGTAAAAGAGAGCACCATACACGCGTCGCCGGAGCGTGTTTTCATGTTTCACGAATTACCCGACGCACTTCGGCGTTTGACGCCGCCATGGGAGTCTGCACATATTGTCCAGGCCGCGCCTGATCTCAAGGTTGGCTCAAGGGCGATCATACAGACGCGCATCCTGGGTCTGTTTCCGGCGCGATGGGTGGCCGAACATACGGTATATGATCCGCCGCACATGTTCGAAGACGTGCAGGTTGAAGGACCTTTCCGCCATTGGCGTCATCGGCACATCATTAAACCGCATCCGGCAGGCGCAGTTTTGCGCGATGAGATCGAATACCAACCGCCACTCGGATTCATCGGGCAATTAGCCGCACCTTTCATGATCGCGCCGCGACTGGAAAAAGTCTTCGAGTACCGCCACCGAGTCACTCGAGAGTGGTGTGAAGCAAATCCGTCGGCGACTCATTAAGGATCACGAAACGTAAAACTTGCTGTAAGTTATTCAAGCAAAAATGCAGGATGAGACTGAACTAATTGAACTGCAACAGAAGTTGGCCAAAGCCTGGCTCACTCGCGATCGGGCTATGGTCGAGCGCATCATTGCGCCCGACTGGATCAGTACTTATCCAGACGGTCACATGACGGACAGGGCTGGAGTGCTGGCTCAAGTATTCGAGACGGGTGTGCACGAGATCTCTGGTCTTGAGATTGATGATGTCAAGGCTCGTGTGTTTGGAGATGCAGCAGTTGTTACGGGCCGTACTCACGGCGTTGGTGCGTTCGAAGGCACTGGCTATGAAGTTGTAATACGATTCACGGACACGTTTGTGCGGCGCGCAGGTCGATGGCAAGCTGTTGCTTCTCACGCCAGTCTTGTTGAAGCCTCATGATACTGCCTGCGTTTCGAGTAATTCCCGGTATCGGTTATTTGATTCTCCTCTGCGATCTCTGCGTATCTCTGTGATCTCTGCGTTAAATATTTCTCGCGACTACCGTTACGCAGAGATCACAGAGATACGCATAGATCGCAGAGCGGCAGTTCCTGCTCGAGCGGGAAAAGGGAGTCGAGAAGCCGCTACAATTCAGAGTTGCGCGCAGCATTGTCCAACTGAAACAGAAAATGGCGAAAAAGGTGAGCATTCTCCTGGAACGTTCGCAAAAAGGTGACGCCATTCGATAAAGCTATTCGTGCCGGCCTGATGTCGTGCTTTCGGCTATTCCGTCACCCCTGCTCATCGCGGCTGCCGTGCTCGTCGCCGACCTGGGCGGGCGACTAGCCTTCGCTTTCCAGATGAGCCGCGTCATCCTCCTTGAGGCAGTAGTGTTTGGGACGGCGGCGCTCCTGTTGGTGTGGGCAGCCAGACGTGACAGGGAGCAGCCGACAGCTTGGCGGGTAGACCTGTGGCTGGCGGTAATTTTCGGGTTGGGCAGCCTACGGGCGGGGCTGTGGTCAGGTGGCCTGCCAGTGGGCGTGGCTAACTTGGCTGTCCTGGGGGTGGGCATGCTCGCGGCTCTCGGTTATGGGTTTCGGCGGTGGGTGGTGCGGCGAGGCCGCCCGGCCTAACAAGGACATGCACCGACTGTGAAGTCAAGCGATGAGCGAGCCGAGCTTCGGTTTTTATCTGGAGATCGAAATGTATTGCGTCGCTGGCGTAACCCCAAGACAGTGAGCGATAAATGGATCCATCTGTTCTCCAGAGCCGTAACACTCGTGCCCCGCAGCGAGACAACCGCCGCGGCAAGAGTCACGCAGCGGATGCTGACAAGTCCGACATTCTAACGGTATGGGCTGCCAAAACCTTTGGGTTGACTCACGCGTTACAATGCGCGCGAAGCTTTCTCTGCGCAAGTCACCCAGCACGACGGATGAGTGATTGCACGGACGCACCAACCCATCGTAACCAATCGTGTAATAGGCCTCATCACCACCTCGAGGACACCAGCCAAAATGAAGATGCCGGTAGCGGCTAATGTCGATGATGCAGGGTGGAATGGGCACCGACACCGCCACTGAGATCCCATAAAGACGAGAAGCTTCTTCCGCAGCGTCCAACGCTTCTGTCAATTGCTTCGCCGAAGGAACAAGTTGCTCGGCCAGAGGTAGCGTAGATCTGCTCAAGTTGATGCGATTGAACAGCACAGCCTGAGCTTTCAAAGCAATTCCCAGTTCGATCGTTTGCAGTACGTCATGAGCATTCAGCCGGTTGATGACGCATGCGACTGCGAGTTGGAAGTTAAGTCGGCCGGCACATTGAATACCACGAAGGACTTTCGCGAACGTTCCGGGACGGCCTGCAATTCGATCGTGCAGTTCCGCATCGATGCTGAAAAGGGTGAATTCAAAAACTGTATTGGACGGGAATCGTTTTAGGCGTTCATCATTGAGCAGCGTACCGCTTGTAATGACGACTACGTTCAGACCTTCGCCGGCTAAGTCCGACGCAATCTCAGGCAAGTCCGGCCGCAATAACGGTTCGCCGCCTGAGAGAGCGACCTGCTCTAACGGCGTGTTGCGCCGAATCTTTCGAATGATCTCGAGGATCTCAGTTCGCGAAAGAGTCGCTGGATCTCGGACCGGCGCGCGCTGTTCTCGCCAAAAGTTGTAGCAATGCAAGCAGCGGTGGTGGCAGGCTTGTGTAACCTCCACCACCACATTGCGGAACGCCAAAGTTTGTTTTCTTCGGCGGGACATTTGTCATCAACCCGGGAGAATTCCCGCTTCCGTATATTTCTTCTGCAGGAACTTCTGGAGATCGGGCTGAACGATTTTGAAGACATCGGGCGCCGGGACATAGCAGAGAATGAACGGGCGCTTTCCCACGGCTACGATACTCTTGCCGTAGAACGTAACCGGCACTGACTGTCCGGCGATCTTTTTCAATCCCGCCGGTTCAGCAAGCGCCGCCGGTATTTCTGTCCGGGTGCGGCCAACGACCACGTAAAACTTCCCCCTTGCAGAAACGACCTTGCCTTCCTTTTCGACCGGTTTTGGCATGAGTAGCTCCTTTCAGTAAGTTGAACGTCAGACCTGTGGCTGCATGCGATACTCTTTGAATGTTCACGGGCAACGATTGTGCCGCTCAAGAATTCCAGTGTTTAGGGCGAAATGTTGTGGACCACGCGCAAGTACCTGAGCAAAGTTCCGCAGGATTGGGGAGTTTCACCAACTTTGGCGTCCCAAAGCATTCCGCGTTGGAACCGGATTGTTTGGTGGCTTAAGGAGACGGAGTCTCTACGTCAAAAGGTCGCATAATTCTCAATCAAACCTCCCAGCTAGAGTCTTCATTTGCGAATCCCACTCCCGCCCTTGATTGGAACTCAGTAAGATAGAAGTCCGTAACACACTCAAGGATCAAAAATCATGGCGAAGTTCGGCAGTCATTTAAGGAAAAGGGGTTCACAGCAACACCTGGACCACCAAATGGTACTTGTGTTTCGGCGCACTGGTCAGCGAAGGTATGCCATTGAGGCGCAACGCCTGGGGTTCCCTAATCTTGTGATGAATCCAGCTCCAGGTTATGACCGGCTCATACCACACGACATGATGCATTTAGTAGTGGAGGCGCAGCTTGGACTCACTCGCGGAGTGTTTGGCCAATTGGCGGCCGGCGGGGATGCCGGTACTTTTCATCTTTCTCCGAAGCGGGACGAAAGCTCACGAGAGATAGTGAGGGTCGGAAATCGTGTGAGAGCACGGGGCAGGAAATTGCTTAAAGAAGGGCGAGACGACTCAGCGCGTTCTGAGCGAGCCACATACATTTGCTGGTATGAATGGCTGGCTCGATCTCAGTCAAGTGATCGGAATAAGGTCTCGCAAGCGATGGCCCAACAGGCGATGCAAGTCAGAGAAACCGCCACTACTAAAGAATTACGTGCCCTTAACGAGAGTAAGCTGGACGAAATATGCAAACACCTGGACCACTTGAGCTCTCACTGGTCGGGTCTGGAAGTCGGTCAGAGTATTGCAGTGCGATGGCCGGATTTGGCGATCATACCTGCCACTGGGGCACGTCAGTTCCAATAACAATGCCTTAGGTGTAATTTTGTTATGAAGACGACAGCTATCCACACAGACGCGAGTGCTCACCGCTGCTGGGATTCGTCTGCTTTTGGGAATAAATGTTTCAGCATAGGTTCAGCGCGCCGCGCAAACGCCTCTTCATTATGACCACTACCTTTAGCCTCGAAGTATACTAAATCCGAATTCAGCACCCAGCCTTTGTTGATAAACGCGTTACGTAACTCTTTGACATCAGCCACAAACCTCTCTCCTTCTTCAGTCCCAATGTCCAGCCAGATGCGCAGCGCAGGCTTGGTTTTGAGTTCTTTTGCGTTACGCAAGATCAGCTTACTATCCCACCAAAGAGACGGAGACATGACGGCCAGCTTCCCGAACACCGTCGGGTATTTAAGACCAAGCTGAAGTGAAGCTATTCCGCCTAAGGACGCGCCACCGAGCCCCGTGTTACCAGGATCTGTCAGCGTACGGTATTCCGAATCAATGAAGGGCTTGAGTTCCTCTACGAGCATCCGGCCGTAGGAATCCAGCTTTCCGCCGTTCTTGAAGTCTCGGGGCTTTGTGGGGGTGTATTCGTCAAGGCGGTCGTCCTGGGTTCCACCATGAGGAACCATAACGATTATTAGGGGTTCAACCTGCCGAGATGTGATAAGCGGTTTTGCTATCTCATCAATGCGCCACAAGACGAACACATTCGCTCCATCGTGCATATAAAGTACGGGATAGCGCTTAGCGGACGCCGAGTCGTAGCCGGGCGGCAGCCACACGATCACATCACGATCCTTCGGTAGGAATTTTGAGTGGAATTTCGTATGCAGGCGAAACTCCTCGTTCAACGCGCGCGGCTGTTGCGCTTTCGTCGGCCCGTGCGAGGCATATAGTGAAAAGAAAACACATGCCAACAAGAATGGTGAGCGTATTCGTAGCACAGGTAATCTCCTTGTTATCAAACGAGCAATTGCTAAAATGAATCATTATTGGACGCTTAATGGACGCGCGTCCAAGCAGCGCTTTGTTCTAATTGATTAGAACGTCCTTTGGCAATCGAAGGCCGTAATCGTTAAGCGTCTTGTCCAGATGATGGATACCAATTGCATAGACCTGGTTCTCACGATAGAACCATATGTCTTCTGCGAAATATTGGGCCAACTCGATCTCTAAAGTTTCTCAATAATGCGGGTGCGGAAACGGGTGAAATGCAGTAGCGAACCACATCCTTGGACAAGAATCCTCAAATGGCTGCGACAGCCGCGTGCTCTCCCTCCGCCACCGGATAAACACAATACCCGCAAACTTCTTCGTTCTTGAGTCAACTAAAAGATCGTGCATTGGACTCCACGGCGGGACGCCGGCAAACTTGATTGCATCTACCGCGACAACAACAACACAAGTCCGAAGCAGTTAAGCAGCACAGTTCCCCAAAAGGCGATTTGGAATGATCTCTTCTTCGTTTTGTGATGAAAAAATTGCTGAGCAACGAATGCACCGGGCCAACCACCGAGTACTCCTAACAACATCAGTGTGCCCTCGCCCGTTCTCCACTGATTCTGCTGCGCCGCTGACTTGTCGTGACGGTAGACAAGGAACGAGATAACGCTGACACCCACGTAGAAAGCAAGAACCAAGAAAGGCAATTGACCTATAAAGACCGACACACCCACGAATATGAGAAATAGGAGAGCTATCGTCAAGGCAATCGTCCAGCCTTCTGCGGCATTTATGGAGTCGTCGCCCATGAATTCGACATGCTCGGCACGTAATCGACCTGTTTCGTCGGAGACGGTTTCGTAAGTGACAAACTCATTGCCAATGGGACGTCGATGCTGATTTGTAAACGCTTTGATGTGGACGAAGACTGGCCGGCCACCACGAATCGGGGTGATAAAACCAAAACCTCTATCGTCTTTCCATTTTGTTAGTTTGCCGCGCAGACGCATCGCAATTCATCTAATCGGGCGGAGATGTTTGACGAGAAACACGTTGACGATTTCAGGAGGGGTCAACGGGCCAAGGAGGCAAAATCATTATACGGAAACCGTTAACGCGTTCTCAACAATATGAATGCCTGGCAATCGGACTGAAGCCCGTGTGACCTTCCCACCAAGTCTCATGATGTGAGTAAACGAATAAGGTTGTTTACTTCGGCAGCTTCAGCTTGTCGTCAATCAGCACATCGGTTGAGACCCCCGCCATATAGTAGTAATCTGTGGATTCCAGCGAAGAGGTACTCCATCGTGAAAGTTAAGAGAGTCGCAACAGCTCCTCTTGCCATTCTGCTTTTAACGCTATTGACGCCCGTTACTCTGAGTCAACAGGGAACGGCGCCCGCAACCACAAGCAAACTGCTTGAGCTAAAGATCCTGTCGCCGTCACTAAAAGGAAACTTACTTGGTGATCCAACGGAACAACCAGTCTATGTGTACGTACCGCCTGGATATGAAGGTTCGACAAAGCGTTACCCGACGTTGTACTTGCTTCATGGCTTCACCTCCAACAGCAGCGTTTGGATCAACGGTCAATATCAGGGAATGAAACTTCAGACCTTGATGGACGATTCGATTAAGAGCGGCAAAGTGCGTGAGATGATTGTCGTAGCTGCCAACGGTTCCAATGCCTACAAAGGATCCTTTTATACGAATTCAGCGGTTACAGGCAATTGGGAAGATTTTATCATCCGAGATCTCGTCAACTATGTCGACACCAAATACCGGACTATTCCACAGGCTGAAAGTCGTGGGATTGCAGGACACTCCATGGGCGGGTATGGGTCAATCATGCTGGGGATGAAACATCCCGAGATCTTTGGTGCTGTGTACGCGCTGAGTCCTTGTTGTTTGGCGATGGAAGCCGACATGAGCGAGGCGAATAGTGCTTGGCCTGGTGTGCTCCAGCTTACTTCGAAGGATCAGCTGAACGTCACACCGCGAAGCTTCGGTGAGTTTTATCATTCAGCGTTTATCGCATTATCAGCTGCCTTTTCACCAAATCCGAATCGTCCACCCTTTTTCGTAGATTTTCCTTTTGAACCCAAGTCTGGGATTTGCAATCCACCTCCTGAAGGTAAGCTGCTAACCAACGCGCCATGTGTGCAGAAAAATGAAGCGGTGTATGCGAAATGGCGCTCAAACCTTCCGGTCTACATAGCGGACGCAAAAAAAGAGAACTTGAAGAAACTCCGCGGAATATTTATCGATTACGGCGCGAAGGAAGAGTTCGAGCACATCCGCACGGGCGTAAAGCTCCTCTCAAAAATCTTTTCAGAACTCAACATTCCGCACCACTTCGAAATCTATGCGGACGGTGATCATGGCAGTTTGATACGGCAGAGGATGGAGACAAGAGTGTTGCCGTTTTTTAATGAGAAGCTTTCATTTTAAGTAATTGAAATACCCGCGTCTTGAAGCAGTCCGATTGGACCATGTTGTTGTGTGGCTGATATTCACGGGGAAGCATGAAGCGCAGGGATTTTTTGAAGCAGAGTGTTGTCGCGGCGGCAACCTTCTCGCTAATACCGTCTCCCACGTCCGCGTCGATCCGCGCGAGCCTGCGACCTGGAGGTACACGGAAAAAGATAATTATCGTAGGTGCGGGCTTGGCCGGACTATCAGCGGCTTACGAGTTAACCGAGCTGGGTCACGACGTTATTGTTCTTGAAGCTCAAACGCGCCCAGGTGGTAGAGTTCTCACCTTACGGGACGCATTCGCAGACGGTCTCTACGCTGAAGCCGGCGCTTCACGAATCGGAAACCATCATCATTTCACTCTTAAGTACGCAGAACTATTTCATCTCGTACTTGATCCCTTCAGTCCACCCAACTCGCGATCAACTTATTACGTGCGTGGCAAGAGGATTCAGGTAACGCCAGGACAGACAGTGCTATGGCCTTACGATCTTACGCCTGAAGAACGCGCTCTCGGTTTGCAGGGAATGCGACAGAAATACGTGAGGTCCATGCTGGCAGAACTTGGTGACGTAACGAATCCGAATTGGCCGTCCTCCGATATATTGAGGAAGTATGATCACCTTAACCGATCTGATTTCTGGCGCGCCCGTGGTGCGTCGTCCGATGCAGTTTCGTTGCTCAGTTTGGGAGGCATTGATGATCGACTCGATACGTGGTCTACGCTATTCATGCTTCGTAACCAGGCGCTGAATCAGAAACTAGAGAGGTATTACAAAATCCGAGGCGGAAACGACTTACTCCCGAAGTCTTTTGCTTCTCGGCTGTCTGAGAAGATTCACTACTCGGCCCACGTCGTGAGTATCGAACAAACGGCCCAGAACGTCACAGCAGTTTTCCTTAAAGCCGGATCGCATCACAAGTTAACGGCTGACTATCTGATTTGTGCTATTCCGTTTTCGGTTCAACGTAACATCTCTGTTGTTCCTCCATTCTCGATAGGAAAGCAAAGTGCGATCGAGCAGTTACCATATCTCTCCGGGACCAAGATTTTTCTGCAGACTAAGGAGAGATTCTGGTTGAAGGATGGGGAAAGTGGCTTTGCAACAACTGATCTGCCCATTCGTGAGATCTGGGACGTAACTTATAACCAGCCGGGACGGCGTGGGATCTTGCAGGCGTTCCCAATCAGTCTGCACTCACGGCAGTTCACTGCAATGTCTGAGGAAGCGCGTTTGAACCTGACGCTTCAACAAATTGAATTGATTCATCCCGCTGTGCGCAAAAATTTCGAAGGTGGCCGAAGCAAATGCTGGGATGAGGATGACTGGGCGCGAGGAGTGAGCGCCTATTATAAGCCCGGCCAATTTACTTCGCTGTTGCCCCACGTGGCACGCCCTGAAGGGAGAATTCATTTCGCAGGTGAACACACGTCAGTATGGATTGACGGCTGGATGCAGGGCGCGCTCGAATCAGGCAACCGCGTAGCGCGAGAGATCAATGCCGCTGTTTGAGCTTGCGCTCGAATAGTATTGCCCGCGCGCTAGACGGTCCCGGTATGTTTCGTGATGCGTCTAAAAATGCTGCTTTACGTGCGCGTTTCACACCAACGGTTAAGGATCAGAAGCCGGTGAAGGTGATAGGCTTGATAAGTTATGAATTCCGGTCGCAGTTTTAGATGGAATTTGTATTCAGAACCAGTACCGCTCGAATTAAGCGCTTGCAGCTCACATCGGAATAGCGGGTCTTAACTAGTGTTGTTGCTCCTCGCTGAATCTGATGGCGTGCCGCAGGAGCCTCGCAAAAGCCCAGTCCACTGAAAATGGAATTGCCAAAGGCGCCTTAAGAATTGCCGCATCATGCAAATCTCAAAGTCACGATGCAGACATCTGTTCAGGCGATGACCGACGACAAACGCAGAGTGCAGAGCAAGGTTGTCGAGGTAGATTAACCTGGCATTCGCAAGGCACCGCGTCAACTTAATCGACGCTTATTGGACGCACGGTGAAAACGGGATTTCTTGTAAGTGATTGATAGCTTTGGCGTCCCGTACGGGAATCGAACCCGTGTCGCCGCCGTGAAAGGGCTAATTCGTAAAGCATAACAGGTCAGGTCGGCAGACTACCCTACCACCCCAAACGAAAAGGAACTCCATATTGGTATATCTACCGGGATGTTGTTTCATCTCGCAGAAGGTTGCAAAGCGCGTAAACGGAAGCCCGGCCTACCCAAATGAGAAGCATTTTAGGGGGATTAGTTGACTGACCAGCGGGCTAATCAGGTGGCGTGTTCTTATGCTTTCGTTCGTTGCCCCACCATCGAATTAATCCTATAAAGAGTCCCCCTACTAGGAAGAAGATAATCCTGTGTTGAAAGTAGGAGAACCGAATCCTGCCATCATAGACATAGTCCATAATCGCAAAGCCAGCCATCATTAGCAGGAAAAAGATCAGGGCAGAACGGAGAACAACTTTCATTTCAACCTCCTTGACAGGGCGGCTCTTACTATTTCCGTGGACGCCTCCGCGCTACTGGAGTCCGATATTTGAGCAAGTCTTCGTATCGAGTTGTTCAGCATGTAACTCAGTGCTTGCCACGACATGCCAAGACTGCGGGCGGCACGAGTCACACTGCCCTTTGAATTCTCCAGCGCACGTTTTATGGCCTCATGCTCAAAGGATCGTTTCTCGTCGCCGATTCTGCGCCCGGAGACAAGTTTTCGTCCTTAGGATATAGCAAGGTGATCGCCTAGTTCCTGAAATGCCGCCAGTGCCGCATCTGCCGTCCGGTTGAGATTCCCTGTATGTTCGGATAACTCAATTGAACGCCGAAACGCGGAGAGTGATACGCTGTAGTTTCTGAGACGCGCCAACGCTCTGCCGTGTGTTATCAATGCTTCGGCTAGTAGCGCATGGTTGTCGCTTTTTTCGTGAGCACGCACAGCCGCACGTGCTACGCGCTCCGCATCTGCAATATGTCCCTGTTTGAGAAACACACTCGCACGGGTTTCATCTACCTGCGCCGCTTGCATCTTTGAGACTCACCAACACACGTCGCGCATGGTCTAAGTGCTCATGCGCGTCTTCGAACCTCTGAATCTTGAAATAGAGGAAGCCGAGATTGTTTTCAGTGTTGGCGAGATAACATCTGTGTTCCGCTTTTTCGAAATGATAACTGGCAGCCAGAACGAGGAAAGAGCCTTCCGCGCGTTTTCGTAATCACCCTTATTTTCAAACTCCCGCGCTACCTCACAGCACAGCTCCGCCCGGTCATTCACACTACGGCTTGGCTTTTCCAGATCGCGCAGTCGTGAGGACCGTAAGGTCATGTGAGAACGGCTTTCGACTCTGAATGCAAGGAAAGAAGCTAATGAACTGCGCGGGCATCTTACGCCCGTCTGTCTGGCCCTTGCAACAGGTTCGATAGGTGCTCTAGTTTGGGGATGCAAAATTTTTGCATCTCACTCTAGGAGGAACCAAAAGTGAAAACCTTACGCCGACTCTGCGCCGCGACGATCCTCAGTCTGACGCTTGCTGGTCCTGTGCTTGCCGGACAGATCGAATGCCACGGCGCTAAACCAACCGACTCGACTCCGATCACGATAACAATCGTCCTGATAGTTGTTACTGTGGCGTACGGCTAACCACTTTGGACTTACGAGTTTTGGAGGACCACTCGCTCGGCGCGAGTGTGGGAGAAGTGAGTCTGCAAGATTCTTGCATTCAATTCCACGGTTCGATGTTTCGTTAAATCGTTGCGACGCCCCTGTTGAGGTCGCTATAAAGCGCATTGTATCGGGCTTGCCTCACACGCATGCCCAGAGTGTGGGGCCGCGGCGCGCGGGTCACGATGAGGGGGCGTGCGATGCCCCACTTTTCCGCAATATGAAGGATGCTGAGAACTGGAAGATCGTTTTTGAAGTGTACGCAGGGCATCCCATTGCCGCTCTTACTCTGGCACAGCAACTCACTGAGATAAGACAGTCTCTTGAACAGCGACGGAAAGGCGAGGCTATCGAAGGCTTGAATCTGGCGATTGATGCGCTTTACTCACACACTGACTTTCACAAGGCAGGGCGCAAGCTGTACCGACGGAGACTTGAAGACACTCAAACCGAAACAGGAACAGAGACTCCGCAAACTTGGAGTCAAACTCTATCTCCTGATACGACCGGGCACACACCAGGGGCAAGGGGCGCTACCAAATTGAGGGGGCAAATGAGTAGCGCCCTTTTACTTTTATCGGTTCATCTAGCGGTAATCCTGATTGTACATTTTCCGTCAGCGGGAATATCGATATGCTGCGTTTGATTGGTATTGTTATCCCGGACTTCCACTCTCACGATCTTCTTGTCCTTGTTACCGTACTTGCCGCCCTGTCCGTGAAAGGTCTGTTCGTCAAACGCGATCTCGACTGAGCCGCCCTTAATGATGATGTCGCTTCCACCGTCGCTCATGTGAGAATCTCCTTTGAAGTTTCAGGTTTTGAGAATAGAGGACAAGCGGGCTTATATCATGGTTTCGGGCTAGGTTGGAATAGTAAGTTTTCGGGCAAAATTAAATCAAAATCACCAAGACGTTACCGCTCAAAAAGCGATTGCGGCAACGGCGACTGTAACTTGTTGACGGTGTTTGGCGTCCCGTACGGGAATCGAACCCGTGTCGCCGCCGTGAAGGAGAAGCGACCTATTGTAATTCAACGGAACTTAGCGGCATGGATAGCACTCTACCGCACTTTAAGGACTCAGAGGAACTCTTATTGGACCTTTATTGGACGCGCAGCATTTTCCGTCCTTGTAGAAATACTGATTCGGAAGAAACCGATGCAAAGCAAGAAGGCCGGCGGAAAATCTCCGACGGCCTCTCTCGTATGACTATTGAGTCTAAGGTGCGATTGCCTACAACTCGCGGCTGTAGCGGTAAGCCTTAACTGCCTGGATTACTCTACACCAGCTGGCTATCTTGGACTGGGTGAGAAACTTCCGTTGGTAATAGTTAACGTGCCCTGGTAGCCGCCCAAACCTCCGCCCATGAATGTTCCAGTGCCACTAAGCGTGATGTTTCCATTCGTCCCGTTCCCTTCCGTCGTTAAGGTCAGCGGCAACGTGGAATTGCCGAACAATCGAATGGTGTTTTCGAATCCAAGCGTCATCGAAAGAACCATGTTCCCGTTTGAGGGATTGAAGGGCCCAGAGCCGCCCTGGGTCATGGTTACTGTTGAAGTGTTCGGACCTAGCGGAGTGTTAAAAGAATTTACGATGGCCGGAAAGGTTACAATGTCTACGTTGCGGCGACAATTGGTAAACTTAACCGTCAGGTTTAGGTTCGACGGAAATGGCTCGGGTGCATTGGGGTTGTTTGTGGTCAATACCGCTCTTCCCGTGAACGTAGACGTGAGCGAATCAGTAAAGGCGCAAGGCGGCCTCGCGCCGAGCGCAATTAATCCAAATTTCTGATTATCTTCGCCAGTATAGTCCCACTGTTGAGCTCGCGCGCCATTATTGATCGCGCCAGAGCCGCCGTCGATGTACAGGCTCCTGCCGCTGTGCCGGGCGCGGAGCTCGTAGAACCCTGGCTCCACGCGAATGAGCCTCCACATCTGATTGGAGCCGCCGTGATAGTCCCATGTTTTGACGTCGATGCCGTTGTGTACCAGGTATGGTCCCCCAGACACGTCCAGACTCTTGCCGCTGTGTTTCGCAAGGATTTTGTAGTAGCCGTCCTCGACACGCGTGAACGCCCATTGCTGGTTCTGCCCCGTCTCGTTGCAATCCGACTGTATTACCTGAACTCCGTTTCCGGTGGCAGCACCTGAGACTTCGAGACACTTCCCACTGTGCTTGGCGATAATGTGATACAAAGGTGCGGTATCAATTTGGCTGAAAGCCTGCCCGGCGGTGACGAAGAGCAACGCCAGTAAAATCGAGGTCACTAGGCTTGTTTTCATTAATCCTTTTATCATGACTTTCTCTCCTTTTGTTATTCGGCGCCCCCCAGGCGCAGTTGATTAGCAGAGGACTTAGCACAGCGCGCTCGCCGGACTCAGAACGACGGGTGAAGCAGCTAATCCCGGTTGAGATCCTCAACATACTGAGGACCCTGATGTCGGGCCAATAATTTGCTCGCGCCAATCATCAGCCTCTCCTCCCTGGAGAATAAGTATTTTGTTCTCCACTTACAGAAACGAGATTCGCGGAAGAAAACTGGCAGGGCTCGCAGAGTCCTTATTGGTAGTGGTTGGCGAGCCGCGCTGTGTCCCCGCCGGAATACTGCTGATCAGCGGGCTGGTTAAAGAGTTCGCCCTGAAGGTGGTATAGTTCCCGGCAACCAGCAGGCTTCTCAACCGTCCCCCAGTCAGTCTTAAGGCATCACATGTCAGACGCCCATTCAGTCACGCAGTTACTAGAGCAGTGGAATAATGGTGATCGTGCAGCGCTCGACAAGTTAATGCCACTCATTTACGAGGAATTGCGGAAGATGGCCAGGCGCTATATGAGCCAGCAAAATGCCGGGCACACCTTGCAGACCACGGCCCTCATCCATGAAGCGTACTTGCGGATGGTCAAACAGAAAGAGAAACATTTTCAGAACCGGGCGCATTTCTTTGGCGTCGCTGCGCAGGCGATGCGTCACATACTGGTCGATTACGCACGCACGCGGCGTACAGCCAAGCGAGGTGGCGGCATTCGCCCTATCTCGCTCGAAGAGGCGGCGCTGGTCACGCCGGAACGGGCTAGCGAACTGGTTGCTTTCGACGAGGCACTGAAAGAGTTAGAGGAACTTTCCCAGCGACAGAGCCGGGTGGTGGAACTGCGCTACTTCGGCGGCTTAAGCGTTGAGGAGACTGCCACCGTCCTTAAAGTATCACCCGAAACCGTGATGCGCGATTGGACCATGGCAAAGACCTGGTTACATCGCGCCCTCCAGCCGGCGGGTGAAGCATGACGCCTCAACAATATGAACGTCTGACGGAGCTGTTTCACGCCGCACTTGAAACTGCTCCCGAGGACCGATCTGCCTATCTTAACCAGGTATCGCGTGATGATGTTGAGTTGCGAGGCGAGTTGGAGTCATTGCTGGCGGCCCATGCGGCCGGCGCAGACTACACCGAGAGCCCGCCTGACGACATCGCAGCCGGGATGTGCCTGGCCCAGCAGGATAACGACGTTGCCGCTGGCGGCTCACTTGCGCCTGATACGCGTCTCGACCGCTATGAGATTCGGTCGCTGCTCGGCAAAGGTGGCATGGGCGAAGTTTACCTGGCGGAAGACACGATCCTGCGACGTTTGGTGGCGCTTAAAGTGCTGCCGGTCGTGGCGACTGCCAATGAAGATCGAATGCGCCGGTTTGTTCAGGAAGCCACCACCGCCGCAGGACTAAGTCATCCGCACATCGCCCAAATCTTCGAAGTGGGCGAGTACGAAGGCATGCACTTCATCGCGATGGAGATGGTCGACGGGGTCACGTTGCGCGAGAAGATCCATAGCGAGCGGACCGACCTGCGGAAGCTGCTGAAGTATTTGCAACAGGTGGCTGAGGGCCTGGCAAAGGCGCACGCCGCCGGCATCGTGCATCGCGATCTGAAGCCGGACAACATCATGATCACGCGTGACGACTACGCGAAGATTCTCGATTTTGGCTTAGCGAAACTCGTTGAGATCGAGAGATCCCCAGGCATAGGCGGCCAATCGTCGAGTGAGGTCGGCACCAGAATCATGGCACAGCAGTCGATGGCCGGCATGGTGATGGGCACGGCGGGCTACATGTCGCCCGAACAGGCGCAAGGCAAGGTGAAAGAGATCGATCAGCGTTCGGACATCTTCTCGTTCGGCTGCATTCTGTTTGAAGCGTCCACCGGGCAAAAGCCTTTTGAGGGCGAGGACATTCTGGATTCGCTTCACAAGATCGTGCATGCGCCAACACCGCAGATTAAGGAAACAAACGCCAGCGCGCCAATTGAACTACAGCGTATTGTGCGTCGCTGCCTGGCGAAGGACCCTGACGAGCGGTATCAAACAATCAAGGACGTGGCGCTGGAGTTGAAGGAAGTGAGACAGGGGATGGGTGGAGCAGCGGAGCTTGAGACCGCTGGTCCAACATCAGGCAGCACTGAGACGTTGGCCCGGCAAACGACTGAACAATCGCCCAAACCGACATCGAGCGCCGAGTACATCATTAAAGAGATTAGGCGTCGCAAGCGCGACGTGACTGTCGTTCTCGCGGGGCTCGTCCTGCTCTCGCTCGCAGGTATCGCCTACTTCTTTTACTTTGCTCGAGGCGGGAAGGCGATAGACTCGATAGCTGTTTTGCCGTTCGTTAATGCGAGTGCCGATCCGAACACGGACTATCTCTCCGATGGCATCTCTGAGACTTTGATTAACAGTCTCACGCAACTCCAACAGTTGCGGGTTGTGGCGCGCAGCACTGCCTTCAGCTACAAGGGCAAACAGGTTGACCCACAGGCCGTGGGGCGCGACTTGAACGTGCGCGCGGTCTTGATGGGGCGGGTACGCCAGACGGGAGACTCGCTGAACATCCAGGTGGATCTGGTTGATGCCACAACCGGTGCGCAGCTTTGGGGCCAGGAGTATGACCGCAAGTTTTCCGATATAGTTGCAGTGAAGCAAGACATCGCACGCGAAGTTACTGAGAAGCTGCGGCTGAGATTGTCCGGTGCAGAGCAGCAGCAACTCGCCAGGCGAGATACAGCTAACCCGGAGGCATACCAGCTTTATCTGAAGGGGCGATACTACTGGAATAAGAGAACCGCGAAAGGATTGAGGACAGCGATTGAACAGTTCCAGCAAGCGGCAGATAAGGACCCGAACTACGCGCTTGCTTATGTCGGACTCGCCGACTGCTATTTGGTGCTGGAACAATACGCAGGCACCCCCACGAGCGAGACGTTGCCAAAAGCTAAGGCTGCGGTGCTGCGCGCCTGCCAGATCGATGATTCGCTGGCGGAAGCTCACGCATCCCTGGCAAAGACCTATGGACATGCGTGGCAGTTTGAGGAATCAGGAAAGGAGTACAAACGTGCCATCGAGCTGAATCCGAATTATCCGACAGCGCACCACTGGTACAGCCAATATCTAGTTACAATGGGGCGGCTTGACGATGCAATAGCAGAGATCAAGCGCGCGCAGCAGCTCGATCCTCTCTCGCCCGTTATCAGCGCCGCCGCTGCGTCTACCTACCGCCAGAAGGGTGACCTCGATGCGGCAATGGAACAGTGCAAAGGGATCATCGAGCTCGATCCGACCTTTCGTTTTGCACATGCGTGTCTGGGTCAGGTATATCAGAAACAGGGACGCTATGGGGAAGCGATCGGAGAATTTCGGGAGGCCGTAGAGGTGTCCGGAAGAGCAAGCGAGAACCTCAGTGCCCTCGGACACTGTTACGCAATCTCCGGGAAGCGTTCCGAGGCAATGGCTACGCTAAAAGAGCTTGAGGAGAAATACGCTAAACGCGAGTCAGCCGCGTTCAACCTCGCTGCGGTGTACGCGGGCCTCGGGGAGAAAGACCAGGCGTTCGCCTGGCTCGAAAAGGATTTCCAAGCCCGTAGTGGCACGTTGTTTCAAATCACTTTTCTTCCAACTTTCGACACCCTCCGCAGCGACCCACGCTACGCCGATCTGCTGCTGCGCATGGGACTGAGGCCGTAACTTTGGAGTGTGCTGAACCGTCACCGCTTTTCTTAATGAACATCGCCACCGGCACAAGTTCGGTCGCTACTCTGGAAAGATGCTGATGCGGGTCTGCCGATGCTGATCGGAGAGAAGAAGGAATACGAAGCGTTACGATAATTAGTTGTGAGTTGTCCAGCGAGATCTTACGAAATGCGGTGGAGTTTGGCGTCCCTAAGGGCTCCGAGTTGGAACCAGATTATCGGCTGGCTAAAGGAAATGGAATCCCTACGCCAAAGTGCGGCTTGAGCGCCTAAAACCTCTTAAAAAAGCGCATATCCCTGCCGTATCATATCTCCCATAGAGGATTGAAACTCAAAAATTGGCTTGGTTTCCTGATTGTAGGGGATCGTCCTTAGAACGGGGCAGACAGCGAGCGTGTAGCACAAATGGGCTGGGAACAAAGAGGCAGCAATCAGTATTACTACAAAAAAGAGCGTGAGGGCTCGAGGGTGAAGTCTGTGTATGTTGGAAAGGGCGAGATCGCCGATATGGTTGCGCAGATTCAATCGAGTTCGGCCGTAATCGAAAAATTCGCTCGCTTGATGAAGTCGCCCCAGGCAGTAGAACAAGAAAAGATACAAGCTGAGTTGGATCAACTCACGGATCAAATTCGCGTAATCACGCACGCGGCTCTACTTGTTACAGGGTTTCATACACACAAGAGACAGTGGAGAAAGATGAGAAATGGGTGAGCAAATCGAGGTTAAGGCGGTAGGAATGGAAAAATATCAGAAGCTCAGCGAACTCGTGAAGAACACGCACAAGGAGAACCCGAAGGCGGAGGACATTGCAGAATTGCGTCGGTTCTTTGACGACGATCCTGAACTGTGGAGTACCACGGGCAACATGGCTAGACGCACATTAGACCATCTGTTACGTACTTATTATTCACAATCTGCTTATCTGCGAGAATGCGTGAGCCGTCGCGTTAAGGAAATGCGAGAGCAGTTGGGCTACAGTGAAAGTCCTCCACTCGAGCAAATCTTGATCGAACAGATCCTAGTGTGTTGGGTCAATCTCTACGTGCTAGAAATCAACTCAGCAACCAAACTTTGTGAGTCACATTCCACGGAAGCCGGCTTGTATTGGGACAAACGGTTAACAGGTGCGCAGCGACGATTTAGGCGCGCTTCGGAGAGTCTTGCTCGAATCCGAAAGCTTTCACGCAATACGCCAGCGTTGCAGTTCAACATCGCGGCAAGCGGAGGACAGCAAGTGAACGTCACACCCTAAAAATAGGCGAGATCCTGACAATCCGGACACCTAAAAAAAGAAAAGCCAATCCGCACAATCCGCACACGGTAAAAAGAGGCAAAAACGGGGAACAGAGAAGCCAAGCCCGCCGCGCCCTAGTGTTGAAAACTTGTGCAAGTAAAAGCGGCCCTGGGGAGACGATGCCGATCTAGGATACCCCTTGGTAGATAGTTAACCTCTTGGTATGCAGTGCCCGGCAGGAGTTCGTGGAAGTTCGCGGCAAAAAAGCGCACCAGCGGCGAGCGGGCGAGCAGAGTCTCGGAACCGCGCCCAAAACGCTCACACGAGGGCACTGTGGCGCAGGAATGAGGTAAATCAGAGTCACGCAGAACACTAACGGGAAAACCGTATCCGCGCCTCTTTTTTTAGGGTGTCAAGTTTGTAAACCTTGGATTGACAGCAAAGGGCGCTACCTTCGGTTCTGCATAACACGCGGTAGCGCCCTTTCGCCCCCTCGGATCTCTGGGCGTGAGGGGCAAATTCGGAAGTCGCAGTCTATATCTCGTATGTGTATTTGGGAACGATCATATCTGCCATGAGCGATAAATAATTTTCACTGTGGCAAACGTCCACGGCACATCTCCACAGATCTAGATCCACGTCATCAAGCAATCTTTCTGCCCGTAGAAGTTCTGAAAAGGGCGCTACCGTTTTGCCCCCTTAAGCTCTCGGTTTCAGACTTAGGTTGCTGGTAGCGCCCTTCGTGCCCCTTACTCACTAGGTTCAGGGCAACACTATTTCTTGCCGCTCAATTTCCTTTTCTGTTTCTCCTGTTGCTGTGGCGTTAGTTTTCCTTCGATGGTCCTGTGATAGATCTTATGGGCCATCTTGTGAAATTCTGTATGCGTAAAAAGGCTCTCTATTGCTATCTCCACGGCCTTGATCGCATCGGGGATGCCTTTACGCCCACGTTCGAGCGATTGCTTGATTGCTATGAGTTGCTGAGCTAGACCAAGAGCGGAAATCGGATGCCCCTTGTAAACCTCCAAAACGATTTCCCAATCCTTCGGATCAAGCATGTTGTAGAAAAGTGGGGCGTCCCCTTGGCCCCCTCACCAAGGCCCATTTCTGACGCCCCCGACCCCACACTCTGGGCTAATAGGTGTGGGAAATTGCTCAAAGCTCAATCCCGCAAGAGAGCTTCGGCAATGCGCGGTTTATATCTGTCCTGGAACGTCTGTCGCAAACGTTTCACTAACAATCGAATTTCCCGATCTGATACAAGGATCTTGTAGACACACGTCGGCCCGATCGCCAACGCGGGCCATTTCCAGATTGGGCGCTGAATGCGCCTAGCGGTAAATCAAACTAACAATCGTGAGAATAATGGTCGTAGTGGCTGAGGTCGCGCCGGTTTCGGTTTCGGCCTTACCGGGACTATGAATATCGCCCGCGAACACAGATACAGCGAGCGCAAGGCTGAGGATCGTCGCGGCGCACATTCGGCGTAAGGTCTTCATTTTGGTTGCTCCTAACATGAGATACAAAAATTTTGTATCACACTAGAGCAGCCACGAATCCCTTGCAAGAGCGGTAGTGAATGCGTAAGATTCGCGCGGAGTGCTTTCGCTTCTTTCCTTGCATCAAATGTAAAAAGTAGTTCTCACATGACCTTGCCGCCCTCACTATTGCGCGAATTACAAAAGCCAAATCTCAGTGTGAATACTCGCGCAGAACTGCGCTGTGAAGCGGCAAAGGTACTGGAGTACAAAGGCGCGTATGAGGAAGCGCGGAAACTGCTAGGCGATTACTGGACGCGCATTGGCGAGCATCCGAAACTCACAGGGTTAGACCAGTCCACGGCTGGCGAAGTTCTCTTGCGCGCCGGAGTGCTCACCGGCTTTATCGGCAGCAAGAATCAGATTGCAGATTCCCAAGAAACCGCAAAGAATCTGATCCATGAAAGCCTGACGATCTTTCAGTCCAGTCATTACCGCAAAAAGATAGCCGAAGCACAAGTAGAACTCGCGCTCTGTTATTGGCGCTCTGGCGAATATAACGAAGCGCGCGACGTTCTTAATGAAGCATTCTCGCTGTTGACTACGCATAGCGAAGTGAAAGCAAAAGCTGTCATTCGATTAGGGATCGTGGAATGTGAGGCAACGAGTTACGGTAAAGCTCTGCGCCTTCTCACGGAATATGCCCCGCTCTTCCAGAAAATCAATAATGAGACGCTTAAAGGAAGTTACCATCAAATTCTAGGAACCGTGTTGCGGCATCTATGGGAAGCAAAGCGCGGCAACTATCTTGATCGCGCTCTGATTGAGTACGCGGCAGCGAGCTATCATTTCGAGCGAGCAGAACACAAGTGTTACTTGGGGAATGTTGAAAATCAACTCGGGCTTATCTACCTCAACATCAACCGTTGCGATGAGGCACATCAACACCTAGATCGCTCACGGCGCATTCACGCGAGTTTGAAAGACGCGGGAACTGTGGGCCAAGTTGACGAGACTCGCGCTTGTGTATTTCTCAAACAAGGGCGCATCACAGAGGCGGAACAAGCGGCCCGAGCGGCAGTACGTAGTCAGGAGAAGGCTGGCAGACAGGCGCTCTTGGCTGAAGCTCTGATAACTCACGGCAGGGCATTAGCCCGTCTACAAAAATACAGTGCGGCGTTATTCGCATTTCGGCGCGCCTTCGATTTGTCCGAGATCACGGACAATGCTAACCGAGCGGCAGAAGCGGCGTTCGCGGCCTTTCAGGAGATCGGAGAGTATTTAGCAGTAGTTGAACGCGGGCAACTTCTTGGCGGTCGTGGGCTTAATGAAGCAAAACGATCCTTAGAACATGACGCTATAAAACGCGCTCTGGAGCAAAACGACGGCAGTGTGGTCAACGCCGCCCGCGATCTGGGAATATCATTTCAAGCACTGACCTACATGCTGGAAACGCGGCACAAAGATTTGCTCAAGAAACGCTCGCCAGTGCGCCGCAGACCACGCAAACAGTAAAGCCGATCCCTTGCTGGCGAGTACACTTTAGACCGTCCGCAAGTTCCCGGCGAACTCGCTTAATCCTCGCGCGCGCGTAGTGTAGAAAATAACGGCAAATAGCATTACGCCCCCTCTGCGCGGTTCGATCTCGAAGCGAGCCAAACCGTAAATTCTCGAGTCTTTTAACCACAAGATATAGTGCTTTTTCACTGATGGTACGAAGGTCGACTTTTCCGCGCTCGTAAGTGTTACAAATGCTCAGAGGGCGTTTTACATACTAGCTATTATCAGACGTAGCGCCTATTTTTGTTTCATTCGTGAGACAGTAAGGTCGGTGAGGGCCGACTGAATCCGCCGCACTGCTCTGTAAGGCTGTTTCTTTATTTCGTGCTCTTTTATTCTTATAACTGCCCATCCAGCCTTGCGGAGCCAGCGACTCACGCGCGAATCACGAGTGCGATTCATGCGAAACTTTTCTTTCCAGAAACTAACATTGGAAACTGGTAGCTTTCTACATTTGCAACCATGCCAGAAACACCCGTCGACGAATAACGCAACCCGTTCCCGTTTAAAAACAAAGTCCGGACTTCCTGTCAGTTTCACGCGACGCCTCCAACCCCGAACACCGTTTGCGCGCATTAGTTTTAAGAGTGCAATCTCCGTGCTTTCGTTGCCGTGAGATTTATTACTGCGCATAACTCTGGCGGTTAGAGCAGACACCGGAGGCTTTGAGAAATTGGAATTCAAGATGGCGTAAGTAAGCGTTTCAATGTGGCAGTGAACTCTTGCCGTAAAGTTGAAGAGTTTCTGTCGAAAAACGCAGCTAGATCGTATGACACGACCTCTTTAAAGAACGAAAATGTACTTGATGTGATGTCGCCCTCTTTCCCGACTAGAACGAGCAACTGAGCGGATCGGTAGCGACGCGACACGGGCATACTAATCTGAGAGGAAACGATGACGACGGCTGGTAGATAATTCTCGTTATAAGCGCGCATCCCAAAGCGCAGGTCCGCATTCTGACGTTTCGAGTCCGCGCTCTTGTAGCCTTGGCGAACCTCCATGACGAGTCCGCGCAAGGTCTGTACTCTCTCCTCCA
Source organism: Pyrinomonadaceae bacterium (assembly GCA_044867025.1). Classification (GTDB taxonomy): domain Bacteria; phylum Acidobacteriota; class Blastocatellia; order Pyrinomonadales; family Pyrinomonadaceae; genus PSRF01. The sequence continues at coordinate 23,337 of JBIOUJ010000071.1, forward strand.
AAACACCCAATTCGGCGCCGCACGCTTTCAACCAAGTGACGACTCGTTCTTTATGTTCCGGTTTCCGCAGCGTTTCCAAATCTATACGAATGTCTAGCGTGTGGATAGCATCGGTCCCGTCTTCCTTCTCATACTTATAAGACCACCTAACGTCTTCTTCAGTTACTGAAAAACTATCCTGAACGATTTGTCTGAGAAGCCTCTCGCAACCTACACCGAGCTGACGGTAAACTGAGGTCATCCCACCAGCAGCCTTATGGGCGGCATACATCAAGTCCGAGTCCAGGCCAATCCAATGGTATAGCGGATCAGCCCCATACAGCGTTCGAAACTGCTCGAGTGTTACGCCTTCACCTGCTTCGCTTCCGAACGCAGGCTTATAATTAGAGCATTCTCGAATTGGGGAAAGTACCAACTCAAGATAATGTTGGTCCTTTGT
>JBIOUJ010000072.1:0-11002 GCA_044867025.1 Pyrinomonadaceae bacterium
CGAGCACCTTCAGCCGCTTCCTCGCGGCGATGTCGCAGGTCTTCGAGAGCACGAGAGAGTCTCCGATCCGGGACCTCCTCGACGGCCACCTCGGTTCGGACGCCTCCGTGCTGCCGGTCGTATCCGAAGGGTATCCGGCGTACGACCACGCCAACCTCCAGGTCGCCCTCGACGCCTACCTGGAGGCCGACGGGCGGACCTCGCAGCTGATCGGCCTGTCCGGCATGGGTCAACCGCACCAAACTAGCCCGAGATAGATCGTTGACCCACCCGCTACCGCAGGTGGTACTGACCGCATCCAAGCAAGGGCGTGTTAGGATTAACACTAATTTTTCGAGTCTTTCCGTGGAATCTGAACTCAAGACTTTACTCAACAACGGCGCCGCGCGGCTGCTTGCCCGCGCGAGTGATAACCGTTCGCTCAGCCGTGAGTCTCTGGCGCCGCGAATCTCGGCCGCCGTTGAAAAGTATCTCCTCCGGAACGACCCTAACACGCCCCACGAAGACATCTCGAAATTCATCGACGAAATGCAGGCTGACGATCTCTGTCTGATCATCGCCTGCGAACGCGGCGACGAAAGCGCCTGGACGGATCTCGTCGAACGATTCACACCTACGGTACGTTCCGCCGCGAGATCTGCAAGCGCAAACGAAGACGCAGCCGAAGATCTTTCGCAATCGATTTGGGCCGAACTCTACGGCCTCCGCGCGCGCAAAGATGGAATGCCCGCGAGTAAGCTGGCCTATTACTCCGGTCGCGGCTCGCTGGCCGGCTGGCTTCGCGCAGTGGTGGCCCAACTCGCCGTGGATGTGTTCCGTAAGCAGTCGAGGCTGGTCCAAACAGAAGAAGACACCGACCTCGACCGCCTCGCGCGTGACGCGCAAGTCGTCGAAGGCCAGGCTGTGCTCGCCGGAATTCCAAATCCCGAGCAATCGATGTCAAATCGAATCGCACAAACGGACATGCAACAAGCGTTGAACAAATCCGTGCAGGAGCTTGCCGCCGAAGATCGTTTGCTGGTGAAACTCTATTACTTCGACAATCTGCGCCTGCGTGAAGCGGGTGCTGTTTTGGGTGTTCACGAAGCGACCGCGAGCCGGCGTCTCAGTAGGATTCAAACCGACTTGCGCAAACGAGTCACGAAGATCCTGATCGATGAACGAGGTTGGACACAGGCTGAAACTGAACGGTCTTTTGCGGAGGTCGCGCAACATCTGGACACGGATTTGGAGGCGCTTTTGAGTAAAGAAGGAGTTTCGTGAGCGGTTGCCTGCAAGGTATGGCGCGGGATACGTTCTTAATTAGGCAGAGTTTTGATTTCAAATGAGACAGGAAACAAACAACGAGATTGATCTGCTGCTGCAACGATTGAGCCGCCGCCAGGGCGCCACCGCGCCAGCCGGTGATCATCTCGACGCGGATGAGCTCAGCTCGTATGCGGAGAACGCGTTGCCGGCGGCCGCGCGCGCGCGTTACACCGACCACCTGGCCGAGTGCTCGAGGTGTCGTGAACTCGTCGTGCAACTCAGTTCAGCGGCCGGCGTCGTGGTGGCTGAAGAGCCTTCGCGCGTCGCAGCGGCGTCGGGCGTGCGAAAGTTTTTGGCGAGCCTGTTTACGCCGATGGTGTTGCGTTATGCGGTTCCGGCATTAGGACTGATCGTAGTCGCCGTGATTGGTCTTACAGTTCTTCGTCGCGGGCAATTAAATAGTAGTCCTGAGATGGTTGCGACGTCTCGAAAGGCTGAGACGCCCGCAGTTGCACAAGAGACAAAGCCGCAAGACAACTACACTTTTGCTCTGCCAGACAAATCGGCGTCCGTGTCGCCTGCACCAGAGCCTCGCCGCGGACGAATTGAAGCGGAGCCGCCTGCTCCGGTTGCTGCGCCGGCAGCAAACACACCCGCAGACGCAAGTAAAGAGGTGCCGGTCGCGAAGACCGAGTCGACAACAGTAGCGACCGCCGCCGCTCCGCCTGCTGCTCCCAAGCCGGCGGAGACGACTGACGAAGCTCGAAAACAAGACGCCGAGGAACAGAAAAAATTGGCGCAAGAACGGCCCACAGCGACACCACAAGCCGAGAGAGAAAGAAACTTTCAAGCTGGGGCTGTAGCTCCGGCAGGCGTTGCGACAACTCGTCGCGCAGCGAAGAGAGCAGACTCGGCAGAAGACAAGGCGGGCGGAGCGCCTATGCCTCTTAAACTCGGCGAAAAAGATCGCGATGAGGGTGAGACGCGCACTGTCGCCGGGCGTCGTTTTCGTAAGCAGCGCGGTCTGTGGGTCGATACTGCTTATGCAGGTGCCGCTACTACGGATTTCACGCGCGGCTCCGAGCAATACCGGGGTCTCGTCGCGGACGAGCCCGAAATCAAGAAGATTGCCGACCAACTCGACGGTCAAATCATCGTTGTTTGGAAGGGCCGCGCTTACCGCATTCGGTGAGGCACAAAAAACACAAATGAGTTAAAGTTAGACCATGCGCAAAAGTCTAACGCTCCTTCTGCTTGCTGCAAGTCTGAACGTCGCCGTCGCTCAAACTCCAAGAAGATCGCCAGCCGCTCGCAATCGCACAATCGCAAGCATCGTGCGTGAAATTGACGCGCGGAATGTCGAGGCGACCATCCGCAAACTCGTTTCGTTCGGCACACGCAACACGTTGTCAGAACAGAATGATCCCAAACGCGGAATCGGTGCGGCGCGCGACTGGCTGTACGCTGAGTTTTTAAAAGCGGCTGAAACCTCGAAAGGTCGCATGACCGTCGAGAAGCAAGCGTACGAGCAACAAAAAGCACCACGCGTACCGCAGCCGACGATCATTACGAACGTTGTCGCCACGCTGAGAGGTTCAGAGCCTGAGTCGGCGGATCGGATCTACGTTGTGAGCGGTCACTACGATTCGATGTGCAACACTCCGACCGACGCGAAGTGCGACGCGCCAGGAGCGAACGACGACGCATCAGGAACAGCAGCGGTGCTCGAGATGGCTCGAGTGATGGCGAAGTATGAATTTGACGCGACGATTGTTTTCATGGCCGTCGCTGGTGAAGAGCAGAGCCTGCTCGGCTCGACGCATTTTGCCGAACAAGCAAAACAGAAGAACTGGAACATCGACGCGATGTTCACGAACGACATCGTCGGCAACACCTTGGGCGGCAACGGCGTGAGAGATCGAGGCGCCGTGCGAGTGTTCTCCGAAGGCGTGCCGACGAACGAAACGCCGGCGGAGGCTAACACGCGGCGTAGTGTCGGCGGCGAGAACGACTCGCCTTCGAGACAGTTGGCGCGTTTCATCAAAGAGACGAGCGACTCGTTTGTGCCGCAGTTGAAAGTGATGCTCGTCTACAGGCGCGATCGGTACGGGCGTGGTGGCGATCACATTCCTTTTTTGGAGCGTGGTTATCCGGCGGTTCGGTTCACGGAAGTAAACGAAGAGTTTCGGCACCAGCATCAGAACGTACGTGTTGAGAATGGGGTTCAGTTTGGTGACCTGCCGGAGTTTGTCGATTTCCCGTACGTTGCGAACGTCGCGCGTGTGAACGCGGCTTCGTTGGCGATGCTGGCAATGGCGCCTTCGAGACCGAAGGGCGTAACGCTTGTTTCGGTGCGTTTATCAACGGACACGGAGTTGCGATGGGAGGCGAACAAGGAGCCTGACCTCGCGGGATACGAGATAGTTTGGCGCGACACGACAGCGCCGGTGTGGACGAACTCGAAAGCGGTTGGAAACGTGACGTCGTTCGTTATGAAAGGGATGTCGAAGGATAATTTTTTCTTTGGCGTGAGGGCGATTGACCGCGACGGCAACCGCAGCGCGGTGGTTTACCCGCGCCCGCAGACCCGAACTCAGCCGGCGGCGACTAGTTCGAGCGCGCAATAAATAGACAGGATTGCAGGATTTGAACAGGATTAAGAAGATTTCAATCTGTATATCTTGAAAAATCTTGTAAATCCTGTTCAGCCAACCGGCGCCTTGCTGCGTCTAATCGATATGAAAATAGTTCTGGTAATCGCTTTATCGTTATCAATCGTCGCGCCACCGATCGTCGCACAGAAAAGCACCAAACCGCGCGCACTCAGCCAGGAACAGCGCATTGTCCACGTTTTGAACCGTCTCGGCTTCGGAGCGCGCCCGGGCGATGTCGAACGCGTCAAAGCCATGGGCTTGGAGCACTACATCAATCAGCAACTCAACCCCGAGAAGATCGCCGACACCGTCGCTGAAAACAAAATCAAAGACCTTACGGTCCTGAACATGCCGGCCGCGGAGCTCTACGCAAAGTATCCGCAGCCGGGGCAACTTCTGCGACAGCTCAAGGCCCGTGGCATGCTGCCCGAAGCCGCCGAGCCCGCCGGGAATAATGAGCCTCCACCCGCCGGCAATTCACTCGACAACGAAAAGAACCGCGAGGCGATCGAAAAATACTATCGTGAGAACGGGTTGCAACGTCCCCAACGCATCATCGCCGAGTTGCAAGCCTCGAGAATTCTGCGCGCGGTCTACAGCGAGCGGCAGTTGCAGGAAGTGATGGTCGACTTTTGGACCAACCACTTCAACGTCTTCGCAGGCAAGGGCGCCGATCGCTGGTTACTACCCGCTTACGATCGCGACACGATTCGCCCGCATGCGTTGGGAAAATTCTCGGAGTTGTTGCAGGCGACCGCGCAAAGCCCTGCGATGCTCTTTTACCTCGACAACTTTCAGAGCGTTAGTCCGAACTCGATGCAAAGACTGCGCGCGCCACAGCAGCAGCGACGCGGCATCAACGAAAACTACGCGCGCGAGTTGATGGAGTTGCACACGATGGGAGTGGACGGCGGCTACACGCAGAAAGACGTGCAGGAAGTAGCGCGTTGCTTTACCGGTTGGACCATCTTTCAACCGCGCGGAGGCGGCGCAGCCGTGAACGCGATGATGGGTGAACCCGGACGTCGAAATGCCGGGACGTTCTTCTTTAACAACCGTACACACGACGACGGCGAAAAGATCGTGCTGGGCCAAAAGATTCCTGCCGGTGGCGGAATGAAAGACGGCCTGACGGTGCTCGACATTCTCGCTCACCATCCATCGACGGCGAAGTTTATCGCGATAAAACTGGTGCGGCATTTTGTTTCCGATGTTCCGCCGCCTACTTTGGTAGATCGCGTGGCAAAGACTTTCACGAAAACAAACGGCGATATTCGCGAGACGCTAAAAGCCATCTTCTTCTCGAACGAATTCAACTCGACGGACGCGTACCGCGCGAAGATCAAGCGGCCGTTTGAACTCGTGATCAGCGCGATTAGAACACTCGGCGCCGACACCAACGGCGGTCCGGGAACACATCAGTGGCTCGCACGCATGGGCGAACCGCTCTACGGATTTCAAACACCAAACGGCTACTCCGACACTGCCGAGAGTTGGGTCAACACGGGTGGTTTGCTCGAGCGCATGAACTTCGGACTCGCGTTGGCAGGGAATCGCGTTCAGGGGACGCAAGTCGACCTTTCAAAGTTGACTGCGAACGAGACGAATCAGGCCAAGGTGTTGGATCAATCGTTGAAGACGATCCTGGCAGGTGAGATGTCAGCGGCGACGCGAGAGACGTTGCTGAAGCAGTTGGACCAGTCGGACACAGTCACCAAAGTGGTTGGATTAATTCTCGGAACGCCGGAGTTTCAGAGGCAGTAGTTATGAATCGCAGATATTTTCTCAAATCAGGTGGCATCGCTTTGGCGAGCGTTGGTATGTCGCTTTCAGCGCCGGGATTTCTCGAGCGCGTGGTGTTGGGTAACACACCTGCCGGTGGTAAGCGAAAGACGCTGATCGCGATCTTTCAGCGCGGCGCAGTCGATGGGCTCAACATGGTCGTGCCGTTTGGCGAATCGAGTTACTACGAGGTGCGCCCGTCGATCGCGATTCCGAAACCAGCGTCAGGCAATGCTGAAGCGGCGATCGATCTCGACGGCTTCTTCGGTTTGCACCCGTCGATGAGTGCGTTCAAATCGCTCTGGGATTCGAAGCGTCTGGCCATCATTCATGCCTCCGGATCGCCTGACAATTCTCGTTCTCACTTCGATGCGCAGGACTACATGGAGTCGGCCACGCCCGGAGTGAAGTCGACGAAAGACGGCTGGTTGAATCGTTACCTTCAGAGTAAAACCGATCCGGATAACTCGTCGTTTCGCGCGGTGTCGATGACGACGAACATGCCTCGTGTGCTGCAAGGACCGGCGCCCGCCGTTGCGATGGCGAGACTGTCAGACTTCACGATTCGCGCGGGCAAGTCATCGGCAAATGTGCAGGGCGGTTTCGAAGCGATCTACGGGCAGAAGAGCGAAGATGTGTTAGCTGGAATGGGGCGCGAGACTTTCGAAGCGGTCAACTATTTGAAGAAGGCGAACCCCGCGCAGTACCAACCGGAAAATGGCGCGCAGTATCCGCGCGGCCCGTTTGGCAATTCCTTGTTACAGATCGCGCAGCTCATCAAAGCGGGTGTGGGTTTGGAGGTTGCTTTCACAGATCTCGGCGGCTGGGACACGCACGCGAATCAGGGCAACTCGCGCGGTCAGCTTGCAAATCTTTTGCAGCAGTTCAGCTCGGGAATCGCTGCGCTTTACCAGGACCTGGGCCGGCGGATGGACGACGTCGTGATCTTGACGATGTCAGAGTTTGGTCGAACCGTTCGCGAGAATGGAAATCGCGGAACGGACCATGGTCATGCAAACGCAATGTTCGTTATGGGTAACAGCGTGCGCGGTGGAAAAGTCTACGGGCGCTGGCCGGGATTGAAGAACGATCAGCTTTACGAAGAACGCGATCTTGCTTTGACGACTGACTTCCGTGACGTGTTCGGCGAGATCGCGACGCGTCATCTCGGGAACAAGAATTCTAACTCGCTTTTCCCGGGATACTCGCTGAGCCCATCAAAATTCAAAGACTTCCTTTTGTGATTCTTTTGTGCCTTTTCGTGGCCCTACCAGCGTAGACTGCCAAAGCGATTGATTAGGTAAAGCATGAGTCCGGCGATAACAGACACAGTCACCGCCAGCGTGAACGCCTCATTATCACGTCCCGCCTGCACTGCATCGTAAATCGCAACTGAGGCAGTTTGCGTCTTACCGGGAATGTTTCCGGCGATCATTATCGTCACGCCAAAATCGCCGAGCGCCCGCGCAAACGCGAGCGCCGTCGCAGCCAACACACCTTTCGCCGCCAGCGGCAACGTCACACGAAAAAAGATCCGTCGATTGTTCAGCCCCAACGTGCGCGCCGCCGCCTCGAGGTCCGTGTTCACAGATTCAAACGCCGCCCGCAGGCTCTTCGTCACCAGCGGCAACGCGTGAATAGACGCCGCGATAATCGCAGCCGTCACCGTAAAAGTCAGACGAATCCCAAAGTTGCGGTAAAGAAAACTTCCGAATGGTGAACGAGTGCCGAGCAGAACGAGCAGGTAGTAACCGAGAACCGTAGGAGGCAGGACCAGCGGCAGCGTCACAAGTGCATCGACAAGATTTCTTCCGGGAAAGCGCTTTCGTGCGAGCAGCCAGGCGAGCCCGGAACCTGCGATGAGTGCGATGAGCGTTGCTGCGGTAGCGACAGCAAACGAGAGTCTAATGGGGAACCAGTTGATCACGGGTGTCTCGCAGCATGATACAAGAAAACAGTGTTCCTACTAGTATCCCGCAAAGGTCCCATTGAAGGTCTGTCGCCGTGTCGTAAGGTCCCCAGATCCGCCGCCCGCCAAAATAGATCTCATCCCACAACTCGATGATCTCGTAAACCGCAGACAAGCTGAACACGATAGTGGCGGCGAAGAATGCAGTCAGCTTCAACGGTAAGCGGTATCCGGATTGATTAAGCAATCGAGTAACGAGCCAAACGATAATTGGACTGACGAGCACTTGCACAGTCATGTGCGCAAACTCGTCGTAGTGCATTGGTCCAAACTGCTGCCCGTACATCCTAAAATAATTTCCCAGCGCATCAACTTGCAGGGCTAAAAAGACAAGGCCCAACAGCAGAACCGGAATCCGAATCTTGAGTCGCGCGCGAACATAAAAATAAAACAGCGCGAGGAACACGATAACAAACAGCGTGTTGAATGCGAGCGACAGGTAACACATCTTGGTGAGGAAAGCTGCACCGGCAATCAGCGCCACCATCACGAGTGGCAGCTCGAGCCGTCTTGATAGGTTCAGGTTGCCTGTATAATCGATTTCGTCCATGAGCGTTCTCAAGCCTAAGATCGTGCGGTTCGAATCGTTGCCTTCCACAAACACCGAGTTGGCTCGAATGGCTTCCGAAGGCGCGGCGGAAGGCCTCTCGATTGTTGCGGACGAGCAAACGGCGGGCCGAGGTCGTTTGCAGCGCGCGTGGTCGTCGCCCAAAGGCGCCGGCCTCTATTTCAGCATTCTTTTGCGGCCGAGAATCGCGACGTCGCACTGGCCCCTCATGACTTTTATGGCGGCATTGGCGGTTGGAGACGCTTTGAACGAAGCCGCCGGGATTAACACGGATATCAAGTGGCCCAACGATCTTCTTTCAGGTGAACGAAAAATCTGCGGCATACTCGCCGAAGCCATCGAGACTCCGGCGGGTCGTGCAGTCGTGCTGGGTATCGGCATCAATCTCACGCCACAGGCGTTTCCGGAAGAACTGAAAACAGTGGCTACCTCGGTGTCGGAAGCAACCGGCCGGCAACCCGAGCGCGAGACGATACTGGCCTCTCTGTTACGCGCGCTGTCTCGCTGGTATTCGTTACTGCATGAAGCCGGTGGCCCTGAAAAGATCATCGCCGCGTGGTCCAGCAGATCGACATACGCAACTGGACGGCTGGTCCAGGTCAGCAATGGCGACGAGGTTTGGCAGGGCACCACCTGCGGAGTTGAAGATGACGGCGCGTTACGTCTCAACACACAGAACGGTGAAATGAAGTTAGTGAGAGCGGGTGATGTTTACAGTCTCAGATAGTTTATGCGAGTTGTTATAAACACTTTCGGATCGTTTGGTGATATTCACCCTTATATGGCGATCGCGATGGAGCTACAACGGCGCGGCCACGTACCCGTGATCGCGACGATGGAGATCTATCGTGAAAAGATCGAAGGGGCAGGGTTGGAGTTTGTGCAGGTCCGACCAAACATACCGCAGCCCAAAGAACAAGATCCGGAACTAATCAGAAAAATCATGGAGCCAAGGACCGGACCGCGGTTCCTGATGGAAGAAGTCGTCTATCCAGCCGTGCGAGACAGTTACGCAGATTTGCTCGGTGCAGTCGAGGGAGCCGATCTGCTCCTGACACATTCAGCGGCGCCTGCTGGTCCATTGGTCGGTCAAAAGACAGGCATGCCATGGATCTCAACCGTGCTGGCGCCTTTCTCTTTCATCTCTGCGTACGACCCGCCGGTTCCGCCATTTTGGCAATGGACCAGGAGGCTGAGCGTTCTTGGTCCTGAAGTGATGGGGTTCTTGCTCAATATCTCGAAGAGCTTGTACAAGGCGAAGGCCGTCACGGATTTTCGCGACGAGCTCGGACTGCCTGATGTCGGGAATCCGATGTTTGAAGGCCAACACTCGCCAACTCGCATCCTGGCTTTGTTCTCGGAAGTCTTTGCACAAAGGCAACCTGATTGGCCGCAGCAGACGGAGATCACGGGTTTCTGTTTTTACGACGGCCATCATGAAGCGGTTGTTCCGACTGAATTGATTCGTTTTTTGGACAGCGGCGCACCGCCGATCGTTTTTACGTTGGGCTCATCGGCGGTGTGGGTCGCGCGTGACTTCTTCAGTGAGAGCATCGAGGCTGCAAGAAGCATCGGCCGGCGGGCGGTGTTGCTGATTGGTGACGAGCGGAATCTGCCGCGCTCGCTTCCGCAGGGTGTGATTGCGGTCGATTACGTGCCGTATCGATCGTTGTTGCCGAGAGCTTGTGCCGTGGTCCATCACGGTGGCGTCGGCACCACCTCGCAAGCGTTGCTCGCAGGTGTGCCGACTTTGATCGTTCCGTTTGCGTTCGATCAATCGGACAATGCCGAACATGCTTTTCGGATCGGTACAAGCCGGACTCTCTATCGCAAAAACTATCAGGCCGCTAAAGTTGCAAACGAGCTCGAAGAGCTGTTGAGACATCCTTATTATTCTCGTCGCGCGCTCGACGTCAGTCGGAAACTGAAACGCGAAGATGGTCCGGCTCGCGCGTCGGATCTCATAGAAGAGGTCTTATCCGGAAAGCCGAAGGACAAGGAAGCCGCTTATGCTTCTGGTAATTGACGCAGGCAACTCGAATTTCAAGTTCGGAGTGTTTCGAGGATCTGACCTCGTTGCTCACTGGCGCCTGCTTACCGATCACGCACGGGAGTACGGGGCAGAACTGCGGAACCTGTTTGAACTGGGCGTGATTGATCCGAAAGAGATCGAAGGCGTTGCGATTGCGTCCGTTGTCCCGGCGTTGAATAAAGCGCTTGTACTAATGGTCAAGGAGTGTTTTGGGTTGACGCCGTTGTTTGTCGATCACACCAGCGACACGGGGTTGAAGATTCTTTACGACTCACCATCGCAGCTCGGCGCAGACAGAATCGTTGATGCTGTCGCAGCGGTCGCGAAGTATGGAGCACCGTGTATAGTCGTCGATTTCGGGACGGCGACGACGTTCAATGCAGTCAACGCTGCGCACGAGTATCTCGGCGGCGTCATCGCGCCGGGTGTCATGATTTCGGCGGAGGCTTTGTTCTCGCGCACTGCGAAGCTACCGCGTGTGGAGATCAAAGAGCCGGAAAAAGTGATCGCAACGTCGACAATCGGGGCAATACAGTCAGGGCTTTATTACGGATACGTGGGTTTAGTTGATCGCGTGTTGGAACAGATGATCGCGGAGATGGATTCGGGGCCGCACGTAGTCGCAACAGGCGGTATGGCCCGGCCGATCGCCGAGGCATCGAGGTTTATTGAGAAGGTCGACGCAACACTCACGCTCGACGGTCTGCGTCTCGTTTATGATAGAAAGGTTTAGCCGCAGATTTTCGCAG
>JBIOUJ010000073.1:0-37250 GCA_044867025.1 Pyrinomonadaceae bacterium
TTGACCCACCCGCTACCGCAGGTGGTACTGACCTCGTCCAACAATCGTCGTTAGACAGAACCGAGCTTGTTAAAGAGAAACTTTAACTTCAGGAGCTTCTTAATCCCGCACTACATTGTCGCGGCGATTGCGCCGTACCTCTTCCTCGCGCTTCTACTGCTCACCGCAATCCTCTTGGCGCAACAGGCGGCGCGTCTCGCAGAGGTGGTCATCTACGCAGATCTTCCGTTCTCGCTTCTCGGTAGCATCGGCGCGGCTTTACTGCCGGGCGTGCTCACGTTCTCGATCCCTCTCGCGACGCTAGCCGGAATCATCATCGGCTTCTCGCGTATGGGAAGCGACAGCGAGATCGTTGCGATGCGTGCGGCGGGCGTCGGATCATGGACCATGATCTGGCCGGCGCTGTTAATCGGTCTGATCTTCACGGGCGCCACAGCCTACCTGCACTTAAAAGAAGCGCCGGAAGCCGCGCGCGATCTCGAGCGCATCGCGCTTCAAGGCGCACTCGCAAAACTCGATTCACCCGTCGAGCCGCGAACCTTCAGCACATTGCCGCGTTACGTGATCTACGTGCGTGACGGCAACAAAGACCTGGGTACGTGGGGACGCGTTTTCATTTTTGCACAACGCTCCGATCAGACCACGGAAGTCTTCACTGCGCGTTCGGGCAGAATCGATTCATCAGGCGAGCAATCCGAGTTGGTTTTGACTGACGTGCTTGCGACAAAGTTTCCGAGTTCGCGCGCAGAAGCTCAGCCTCAAAAGAACTCACCGGGCGCTGATAAAAACTCTTATATCGTCGAGCGTTCAGATCAGTTGCGCTTCTCAATCAACACGGGACGCGCCGACATCGTCCGGCGACTCAACCAGCGAGACACGAACGCTGATTCAATGGACTGGTCAGAGCTGCGTGAGCGCGTCGATTCCGGAACACCAGCACAACAAAAGGAAGCTGTCAGAGTTCTTAGCCGGCGAGCGGCGCTTTCCGTTGCACCGTTTTTCTTTTCATTCCTCGCAGCCACGCTTGGTTTGCGAATACGCCGCGGCGGCCGCAGCGTCGGCGTGCTTCTGTCGCTGATCGTCGTGATTGTTTACTACTTGCTCTCGCTGCTCGGAGAGTCGATGTCGCGCGTCGGCACAGTATCGCCTTACATTGGACCATGGTTCGCGACAGTCTTCATCTTTGGTTTGAGTTTATTTTTTCTGCTTGTCAATCGAGTGCCATTCATATCTACGGCCTCAATTTTGTCGCGAGCCTCCAAGTCCAAGTCGCCGGCCGCACAGGCGCGTCAAACGTCGCATCGCGGCTTCTCAGCACTGGGCTTTCCAAGCCTGATGGACGCGACGCTCCTTCGCTCGCTCGCAGTGACTTTCGTCGTGTGCTTTATGGCGCTCGCAGCAATCTTCAACATCTTCACGCTCTTTGAGCTATGGCGATTTATCGGCGCCACGCAGGCGGGTGCAGGACTTGTCGCACGATATCTACTGTTCCTGCTTCCGCTGATCACCGTCGAACTTTTCCCTGCGACGATGCTGATCTCGGTGCTCGTGACTTACGCGCTGTTGGCGAGACGACAGGAAGCGATCGCCTGGTGGGCGTCTGGTCAGAGCGTTTACCGCTTGATGCTGCCCGGACTCCTTTTCGCGGTCGCGATGGCTTTTGGCTCATGGTTGGTCCAGGAGCGCATCATGCCTGGAACCAACCTGAAGCAGGACGCACTACGCGCGAGAATCCGCGGCGGCGAAGCGCGTGCGACGACGCGCACGGGACGGCAATGGCTTGCCTCAACCGAAACTCGACGTTTCTACTCATACGAGTTCGATGAAGATGGAAAACTCATCGAACCTACGATTTATGAGCTGGATGCTGAAGCCGTCCACCTGGCGAAGGTGGTAAGCGGGAAAACCGGAGCGTGGGCGGACAGCACGAACCTGAAGATCACGGATGCTGAGACGCTTGCTCTGAACGGCATGGAGGTCGAGCGCCGCTCTGAACCCGAGATTACTTTTTCGGGAGTTGAATCGCCGGCAGTGTTTCGGCCGACAATCGATAAGCCGTCGCAACTTAGTGCAAATGATTTAAAGAGTTACTTGAACGCTGCCAAACAACGTGGAATGGACGTTTCGGCATTGGCGGTAGCGCTGCAAAGAAAATACGCGGGGCCATTCGGGATCATCATCATGGCTTTTATCGGGATGCCACTGGCAGTGTCGTTTGGAAGGAAGGGAACGGTGATCGCGCTGTGTGCGGCAGTGGTTGTTGGTATCGCTTACTGGGCGGTAGGTGGTGGGTTTCAGCAACTCGGGAACTACGGAATGCTGCGACCATCCGTTGCCGGATGGTCGCCTCTGGTAATTTTCACCGCAGCCGGGACTTACTTCCTGTCTCGCGTTCGTACTTAAGCCACGAAAGGGCACAAAAAAGGTTTTGTGTTCCTTCTGTGCCTTTTTGTGGCTACGTTCCAGTTTCCCAGCTCGTGATGTACTCGAGTTGTTCAGCCGTCAGGGTATCGATCGAAATCCCAAGGGCGCGCAGCTTGAGGCTCGCGATCTCAGTATCCACTTCAGCAGGCAACAGGTGAACGCCGGGTTCCAAAGTCCCCTTGTTCTTCACCAGGTACTCAACCGAAAGCGCCTGGTTCGCAAAACTCATGTCCATCACGCTCGCCGGGTGACCTTCGGCTGCCGCGAGATTGATCAAGCGACCTTCGCCGAGCACGATGATCCTGCGGCCACTCGACTGAACCTTGTATTCCTCGACAAACGGCCGAATCGTCACAGGCGCATCAGCCATCTCGCGTAGCGCCACCAGGTTCAATTCAAGATCAAAATGCCCGCTGTTACAGACGATCGCGCCATCCTTCATCTTTGAAAAATGCTCGCCATCGATCACGTGACGATTGCCGGTGACAGTCACGAAGATATCGCCTATCGACGATGCTTCGCCGATTGGCATCACTCGAAATCCATCCATCACCGCCTCGACCGCTTTGATCGGATCGATTTCTGTAACAACCACATTCGCACCCATACCGCGTGAACGGAGGGCCACGCCCTTACCGCACCATCCATAACCAACCACCACGAGCGTGCGCCCGGCGAGCAGGATGTTCGTGGCGCGAATGATGCCGTCGAGCGTCGACTGGCCCGTGCCGTAACGGTTATCGAAGAAGTGTTTCGTCTGCGCGTTGTTTACAGCGATAGAAGGGAAGGGCAGCACACCGGCAGTCTCCATTGCCTTAAGACGCTGAATGCCGGTGGTTGTTTCTTCAGTCGAACCGATGATCTCTTTGATCTGATCGGCGCGTTCCTTCAGAAGCGTCGCGACGACGTCAGAACCGTCGTCGATAATGATGTCAGGATGAGAATCGAGTGCGGTCCTGACGTGACGGTTGTACGTCTCAGTCGATTCGCCTTTGATAGCGTAAACCGGAATTCCCCAATCCGCGACAAGCGCTGCGGCCACGTCGTCCTGCGTTGAAAGCGGATTCGAAGCAATCAACACAGCTTCGGCGCCTCCAGCTTGCAGTGCGCGCGCCAGGTTTGCAGTCTCAGTCGTGATGTGCGCGCAGGCGACGAGCTTCACGCCACTCAACGGTTTCTCTTCCGCAAACCGTTCGCGGATGAGACGAAGCACGGGCATCTCACGCTCAGACCAATCAATGCGCTGTTTGCCTTGATTCGACAAACCAATGTCTTTAACGTCGTATTCGACGCTCGGTGCAGAACTCATAATCTGATTATTCCTCTGGTTAATAAGATCTTTAGATTCCCGCGTTCGCGCGTAAAGTTTCGGCCTTATCAGTTTGTTCCCACGTAAAGCCTTCTTCATTGCGCCCGAAGTGTCCGTAAGCGGCAGTCGCCTTGTAAATGGGCCTGCGCAGCTTCAGTGATTCGATGATTCCTCTCGGCGTCAGCTCGAAGTTGTCGCGGACCAGCTTCGCCAGGGCAGCTTCGCTGACTCGTCCAGTTCCTGATGTATCAACCGACACCGAGACCGGATCCGCAACTCCGATCGCGTACGCAAGCTGGACCTGACAACGATCTGCAAGTCCGGCAGCAACGATGTTCTTGGCCACGTACCGAGCCATGTACGCCGCCGAGCGATCCACTTTCGTCGGATCTTTTCCGGAGAACGCGCCACCGCCGTGCGGCGCGTAGCCACCGTAAGTATCGACGATGATCTTCCGTCCCGTCAGACCAGCGTCTCCCTGTGGACCACCAGTCACAAACCTTCCCGTCGGATTGATATGAAACTTCGTGTCTTTGTCGAGCAGTTCTGATGAAACGGTGTGGCGGATGACTTTCTCTTCAATCTCTGAGCGGAGCTGTTCGTTAGTCACGTTCGGATCGTGCTGTGAAGAAACCACGACAGCTTCAAGCCGGAACGGCCTGCCATCACGATATTCAACTGTGACTTGAGATTTTCCGTCGGGTCGAAGGTAGGGCAGCTCACCCGATTTGCGTACTTCTGAAAGACGACGCGAGAGAAGATGGGCCAACTGAATCGGCAACGGCATCAACTCCGGCGTTTCATTACACGCAAAACCAAACATCAGTCCCTGGTCGCCGGCGCCGCCGGTGTCCACGCCCATTGCGATGTCGGGCGACTGTCGATCCAGCGCTGACAACACCGCGCACGTGTCGCAATCGAAACCATACTTGGCTCGCGTGTAACCGATCTCGCGAATTGTTTCGCGCGCGACTCTCGAATAGTCGATCACAGCGTCCGTGGTGATCTCGCCAGCCACGACAACTAAACCAGTCGTGACCAGCGTCTCACACGCAACACGTGCGGTTGAATCGGCACTCAACGCGGCGTCGAGTACGGCATCGGAAATTTGATCGGAGATTTTGTCTGGATGGCCTTCAGTAACAGACTCGGAGGTGAACAGGTATCCGGATTCGCTAGTCAAAACAACTCCTTTACGCCTACATAGACTCGGATTTAGCGCACAAAAAGACCGGGTACTCTAACAATCCAGTTTAACGAGTGTCAAGGACGGCAACTTCCCTGTGGTAACCCAAACTTTAAATCTTCTCTGCGTAACTCTGCGTTCCTCTGCGTCTCTGCGGTAAATATATACGTTAAAAGCAGTAACCGCAGAGGCGCAGAGGAACGCAGAGTTTACGCAGAGATGAACTTCGGCCCCTACGGCAACTTCCTGCCAGAAATGTTCTGCGGTTTTCACCATATAGATTAGAACGATCGCGAGAGCGTAGTTTCTCCGACACAGAATTCTCCCCGCGAACATCTAATCCCTACAAGTCGGTAGCAGGGTAGTTATGTCACAGCCCCTATCCTATCCTTTGGAAGTCACGCGAGCGCTGCTGGATTGCGCGAGAGACGCTCGATTCGATTTCGGTGAAGACACAGCGATTGTCGCCGTCCAGCATATGCTCCTCCAGACCGTCGACCTGTTTTACGCCGTTATCGCCATGGGCGTCAGGCCAAAAAACATTTTTACACTCGGCAAGGTCTACTCAAATAATCTCCCGGTGATGCGAACAGTCCGAGATCTGGGAGTCACTGTTGTCGACACTACAGTCCCCGAGCCGGGAGAATTCCATCAGTTCTTCCAACGCGATGTCGACACGCTTTGGCAAGTTGCTGCTGAACGACTCGCGGGGCGCCGGATCAAACGAATCATCGTGCTTGATGATGGCGGAGCCTGCATCATCAGCGTGCCGCCGGAGATCCTGCGGCGTTACACGGTGTGCGGCGTCGAACAAACAACGCGGGGTATGGTTCTCTTTGAAGAAACACCACCGCCTTTTGCAGTGATCGCATGGGCCAGGGCCGGTGTGAAATTAGAGATTGCTGGTCCGATTTTCTCGCACTTCCTCATCGAAAAAGTAGACACAGAGTTCCTGCGCGGATCGCTCGAGCGGGATCGGATCGGCGTCATTGGTTTGGGAAGTATCGGCAGGGGAGTAGCAAACCTCCTTCGCCGGCAGGACAAACAGATCTTCTTCTACGATCCGAATCCCGGCGTGCATGTTCCTGCAGCACTACGCAACCAAATCACTCGTTTGGATTCGCTCGAGGAACTGATGATGCAGTGTGATTGCGTGCTGGGATGTTCGGGTCGCAACCCGTTCAAGGATCAGTGGCCCATGAACCACCGGCCCGGCATCAAACTTCTCAGCGGTTCGAGTGGCGACCAGGAGTTTGGGCCAATTATCAGAGACTTAAAACAGAAGCCACATTTCAGCGTAGCTGCAAATACCTGGGACATCGTTTCCGAGCATGGACCATCCGGGCGGATTAATATCGCCTACATGGGATATCCATACAGCTTCGTGTCTCGGGCTACTGAAGCTGTTCCAACCCGGATAGTACAGGTCGATAGCTGTGGCTTGCTGGCGGCGCTGATCCAGGCACGGCTCTTTCTTGAGATGTGTGAGATCGGCGTCAAGCAGAATAAAGGCATTCAGCGCGTGTCGCCCAAAGCGCAGCGGTTTGTTTACGAGACGTGGGTTAAGACAATGAAGGATCTAGCGATCGATGTCAGGGATCGATATGGATACGATCCACACTTGCTAAGCGCTGTTCAGCACGACGATTGGTTTATTCAAAGCACCGAACCGCATCCGGACGAGCATTACACACCCGTGAAGTCGGTTGAGAACCTGATGGAACACTTTGTTGCGTCAACGCGGCTCGAGGTTGAGTCTGAGGCGCACTGCGGTGCCCTTTGAGATCACCGAATCTATCTCGACCGCCCCGCCCGCAGCATGTGCTCGTTCCTGCATGCTGATTAGTCCGAGTGTGGCGCCGCGAGGCGCACGTTTTCGCAGACTCTGCACATCGAAACCCACACCGTCGTCTTTGATGGACAAAACCAGGACGTTTCCGTCTTTAACAAGCTGCACCACTGCGGTATCGGCGCGTGAATGGCGCACGACGTTGGTCAGCGCTTCCTGTGCTATGCGAAAGCACGCTGTCTCGA
The DNA here is from genome assembly GCA_044867025.1 of Pyrinomonadaceae bacterium. GTDB lineage: Bacteria > Acidobacteriota > Blastocatellia > Pyrinomonadales > Pyrinomonadaceae > PSRF01. The sequence continues at coordinate 6,954 of JBIOUJ010000073.1, forward strand.
GGTCCCGTGAGAAGCGCTGATGCTGGTCCGGCAGATCGATGATTACGTCCACTTCCAATCCGGTGCGCTTTGCATAACGATCGACATACCAGCGCAGAGCGGTAGCCAACCCGAAATCGTCGAGCACAGGTGGTCGCAGATCAACCGAAAGATCGCGGACCAAACGAAGCGCTTCATCGACGGCGTCGATATTGTCCTGGATGTGAGAACTTACCTCCGGAGCTTCGGAAACGTGCTGCACTGCATGAAGATTCATCTTAACCGCGGTGAGAACTTGTCCGATTTGATCGTGCAGCTCACGTGCGATTCGACGTCGCTCATCTTCCTGAGCCTCGATTAGCTGGCGTGAAAACATTTGTAACGCGTCCTGCGCGAGTTTGCGTTCCGTGATGTCGCGAGCCGTGCCTTGAACCCCGATCAGCAAACCGTTTTCGTAGATTGCGCGACTGCTAACCTCCACGGGCACACGGCGACCGTCCTTTGCTATCACCTCGATCTCGTAAGTCGTTTCACCTTGTTTGGCGAGCTTTGCGCAGAATCGTCTCCGCACCTGCTTGACGTGCTCGGGAGCTACAAACTCGATAAAGCTGTGACCCACGATTTCTTCGCGCGTGTAGCCTGACAACGTTTCGGCCGCGCGGTTCACTCTCATGTATTTTCCTTCGAGGTCGTGAACGTATATCGGGTCCCTGGCATTCTCAAACAACTCGCGATATCGCTCTTCGCTCTCACGCAGCGCGGCTTCTGCACGGTTACGTTCGGCGATGCGTTCTTCGAGCTCCGCCACATGATGCTGGCTCTGGGCGAACATCTGAGCATTTCGAATCGCACTGGTCGCGCGTGCGGCGAGTGTTTCAGCGAGATGTACGTGCTCTTCGCGAAAGAAAAATGGTTCTGCCTTGTCCAGCGAATAGAGCCCAATGACCTTACCTGAACTGACCAGCGGCACTCCGATCCAACTGCGCACGTGCCCCGCGCCGTTGACCCACTGCCATCCAGGTTCGCGATGTGTGTCAGGGACGACGACACTCTCTTTATTCAAACAGAGACGCTGCAAAATGGCATTGGTTTTTGTGTCGAAGGCAATGAACTGCGAGGTCTCGATGTCCTGGAACCGCTCGTAACGCCGGAGTGCGCTGACGACGAGCTCTGAATCTCCGTTACGCAACATCACGTTGGCGCTGTCATAAGGAATCAGCTTGCCGAGATAATCGAGCAGTGTTTCCAGAACATTTTCAAGACTGAGGTTTTCAGTCAGTGCGATATTGGCATCGTGAAGGATTTCAGGCTCGTCATGCGTGAGTTCTTCGTAGTGGGGTGCTTTAGTGGTCATAAAACTTCGGATTTCTCTGTGCAATCTGTCTTCTCTGAGGACACACAGGTTGCACAAAGAAGAGGGAGGAATCTGGTGCTGGAACGCTCTATCAAATCAACCAATGGCCGGCAGATTCTAACACGGCCAGAGGATTAATTTGAGTGCGCTGCTCGGCTGAGACGTGTTGCCGGACCGATCAACGGCCTTGATCGTGAAGCTATTGTTGCCCATCAGGGTGGCATAGACGAAGGCGAAGTCCGCTGTTCCCGCGCGAAGCGGGCTTAAAACGTCGTTTACGTAGATCTCGTATTCGATCACATCACCGCTATCGTCAGACGAACCCGTCCACGCCAGATCCACTTCTCCACATCCGTAATCACGAAGGAGATGCAGGTTTGTCGGTACCGTAGGGGGAGTGACATCGTTGCTTGGTGGTGTGGTCACAACAACACCCGCACTGGTTGCGACGTTATTACCTGTCCCATCTTTGGCAGTGACGCTGAATGTGTTCGTCGATCCCGGCTGCAAGTGTCGAACGAGTACTGACAGTGTATCGGGCGGTGTAGTTAACCAGTAGAAATTTCCCGTAAACGGACTGCCATTCATGTTTATAGAATAGATGCAGCAGGAGTTGAGATTGTCAGTGGATCTTGCCCACGTCAGTTGAACTTGTGATGGTCCAAGCACTGCTGCTTGAACTACCGGCGTGCTTGGAGGAGTGACATCCGCGGGCGTGCTGGCGCTGACGACATTGCTGTCCGCGGAACGATTGCCCTTATCGTCGACTGCATAAACAGCGAAGGCGTACGGGCTATTCGGGGCGAGATAGTTCACCGTGTACGTAGTCTGTGTCTGAGCGATCGTCGCGAGTGAGTTATACGCAGAATTCTGGAGGTTAGTGACGCGAAGTCTATAAGAGAACTTTCCAGAATTGTCTGTTGAAGCGCCCCACGAAAAGCTGGCGGTCGTCTCACTTATGGCCGTCAACGTTAGATTAGTGGGGACGGTTGGTGCCGATCGATCCCCTTTACCTGCTGAGCTTGCCGAAATACTAAAAAGCAGCACCGCTACAAACGCCAGTGCTGCACTTCCGACGATCAGTGAAAAGCGCCGCGTAGTCATGATGGATCCTCCTCTAGACGAACCGTTTCAGACACCCGTCATAAAGAGTTCATGGGGCATACCGTGGACACAGTGATCCACGACGTCCTGGGCTGAATTCTTAAACTGGCGAGGGAAGGGAGGCCGGAAGATTATCAGATCCTGGCGATGTTGACTATTGTTATTCTCAGGTAAGTTCGTTGAGATTTTATGACGGGCGGTGACCCGTCTGGCGTTGAAAATTGCTGGGCGGCGCCATCGGATTGTCTCCCTGGTTGCCGCAATATTGGGGAGAGTGTTACGGCATAGGCCGTGTGCCCCTTACCGATGCCGCCCGATCGCGATCAAAAGCGAGTGCTCTCGAAACGCTCGGCGACGCCCAGTCTTTCAGTAATGCAACTAGTCTCCCGCTGCTCCTGCTGTTGTAGCGAGCGGCGTGACCACGAGTCCAAGCACTTCCTGATCGGTGAATGCGTCGGGAGTGACGGCGGGAGGAAGACCAAAAGACTGTATTCGGATTCGACATCTGATCTCGTCCGCATCGATATCAGGCGGGAGAAGGATGTTTGAATCTTCGTCCAGTTGAGCTCTTGTCACAACGATCTCTCGGCTTCGTGGGACCGAGATTGGACCAACGCCCGGCGGCACGTTAATGACTTGAGCAGGGAACTCGGCCGGGGCCAACACCGTTCCGGTCGTGGAACCCGGCGGGTCGACGCCAAGCGTCGAGATTCTTTCGATGAATTGCATTCCAAGTCCGGCCAGGGCGCGTTCAAACGCACTGAACACCACGTTGTAAGTGACACGGACTCTGACGTTTGTACCCTCACGGGTGAGTGTAAGGTTACGAGAGTTTGTTGCTGACATGATCGATCTCCTTCGTTGAACAGTATTCGCCGCCACGGTTCCGATCGCAGTGAATCAGAAGAACCATTCGGCGCTTGTGCTATGTATGACAAAAGGCACGCAAACATGTCGGTGGTGAGATTGATGCTGGTTACAACTTGACCAAAATCATTATTGGCCCTATTCTGCGGCCATTCCACAGGGGCGCAATTCACGCTTGGGCCAGCCTGACATGCTGGTCCAATCTCAACTCACAACCACGTCACTGACTCACATCGACGACAGTCACTGACTCACCAAAGAAAGGAAACCTCAATGGCAAGCATCGTTGGCACTTGGCAGATCACGACGGACTTCGGATGCGATGGCAGTATTGCCGGTACATTCGACCAGACGTTCAACGCAGATGGTACCTGGACCAATTCTATCGGCAGCAGAGGCAGATGGTTTCAGATCGAAGGTCTCGCGACATGGGACTTCGACAACGCTGCTAAGTTGGTTTATGCGGCCAACGTAGCCGGAAGCTGGATGGCCGGAAGCCTGGGATTTACGACCGCAGGAGGACTGAAAGGATGCTTTGGCGCGCACAAGGCCGGAGTGCCCGGATTAGCCGCTACTGCTCTTGCGAAGAAGGGTGCTGCCCGTCCCGATGGCAGTAAGTAGTTAGTAGTTCTTACGCTAACTCGAGAAAGCCCCGTCCTACTGGACGGGGCTTTCTTCTACACCGAACAATAACGGTTTACCTCATACAGGCAGTTTCATGCGACGTAGCAACGCGGTAAATCGCGGATCTGACCTGATTGGATCAAGCATTGGTTCGACATTCAGGAAAATCATCCATCCGGCACGATCGTCGTAGGCCTTTTCGAGTTGTTCGAATGCGTGTTCCGTGTCTCTGAGTCCAGCATAAATAACCGCCACGTCGTACGGAGAAATGTACTCCCTCTTCGACCGCTCACGGAGTTCAGCGATGATCTTTATCGCTTCATTGCGCTGGCCGGATTTTGCGTAGGCATGGCCCAAAGTCGATAATATGCCAGAGGTACGGCCTACCAAGTCGATAGCCTTTCGACATTGCTCGATTGCTTCATTGTGCATTCCCTTTGCTTCATACAGACCGGCGAGAAGCATCAACCCGCCGAGGTTGTTGGGATCCAAGTCCCGTGTCTTCTGAGCCTGACGAAAGGCTTCGTCGAATCGACGGGCCATGTACTGTGCCCCCACCAAGATCGGCGAAAGCAAAATAGAGGCTGGAGCCACCTCGTTTCCGCGTTGGCCCATTCTGATTCCGTCGTCGAATCTTCCCAGGGCCACGAGCAGGTACATATAAAGATCAAAAACGATCTCATAACCTGGATTGAGTTCAATAGCGCGTTTGTATTCCTGCTCGGCATTGGCCCAATCGTAATCATAAAACATCGCGACAGCACCTACGGACGCATGGGCTTCCGGGCAAAGCCGTCAACAGTCAACAACTCAACAACTCAACAACTCAACCAGTTGTTGTGGGCTTTGCCTCATAAATGCTGATTAAAGTGGAAACTGATCGTTCTGCCTCAAAAATCATCTTCGGCCTATGTGCCTCAACGCTGGCCTCGCCTACGCTGGTTCCTTAATATGAGACCGCCTACAATCAGTAATATCGGCACACCAATGAATATCCAGTCAACGAGCCACTCAAGGTTCAACTTCTTACCCAGAAAGTTTAGGATGACCGCAAAGCTCTGTACGGCGAAAATGATAAGAAGAGCCGACTGAATTCGTGAGAGTCTCTGATTCATTGTTCAAGCCGCTTCCATTGAAAAAGTTACCTCAATGCCTAACTCGTGAACCGATTGAATCACAACACAGAGATTGTGACACAACACCTTGCAGAGTGCCTCGTTAATCTGCGCCGTGAGCGTCCGCCTCCGCAACCGTTGACCGAACTTGCTCTTAATCATGTGGAACGTGGTTTCGATATTTGAACGCTTGTGATAGTGCTGCAAAAACTAAAGCGATCCAACATCGAAACCACATTCCACATGATCAAGTCAAAGTTTGGTCAACGGCTGCGGAGTCGGATCTTGACCGCGCAGATAAATGAGGCGCTCTGCCCATTCAAGTCGAATTCAGTGCCACATTCCGAAGGAAGCTATGGTCCTAAATCAGAACTTTGGACTCGGATGTATCACTTCTACGCTTTGAACCGTGCGGTGTTCTTACAGCACTATCACAAGCGATCAAACATTGAAAACGACCTTTCACATGATCAAGAGTAAGTTCGGTCAACGCTTGCGGAGTCGGACGCTCACGGCACAGATCAACGAAGCGTTGTGTAAGGTCTTGTGTCACAACTTATGCGTGGTGATTCAGTCCGTTCACGAGTTGGGGATCGAAGCGAATTTTGAGAGATAATATGAGCCTGCCGCCGTTACTGCTCTTGACTGTTTTTGTGAGGTGTCTTTAGGTCGTGAATCATCCCCTCAATGGAGCTAATGCTCGGCTTGACCGGGCAATGGAACACCTTGCGGAGTTGAAAAAGATCGTCGGGGACTTCATCGACGCTGAGTATGAGATCGCCGAGAACACAGCGCAAATGAATCTTCCCGAGCAATCGTTTCATCCCCCTAACACGTTCGTTCCAGTCACGGTTACTAGACCGGAGAGCCCTATCCCCGTCAAGGTCTCTATCTTGGTGGGTGAGATCGTCAACAATCTCAGGAGCGCTTTGGACTACCTCGTTTTCGAGCTGGCTATCCTCGACTCCGGCGCGACGCAAAACGGAACTCAATTCCCGATTGAGGGCAAGCCAACGGGATTCCAGGGAAGGCGCAAGTCCTACCTCAGAGGCGTCAGCGACTCTCATGCGGCAAGCATTGAGAGGTTGCAACCTTACAACGGAGTTGATTGGACGCGGAGACTCAGAACCATCTCCAACCCAGACAAGCATCGGCATCTCGTCGTCCATCAACATGACCATCGGGTCGAGAGCGCGGGCGGTGATGACCCCGCAAATGTCTTCGCACCCGTTGGGGTTAAGGGTCTGTTCATCGTCATAACTGCTCCGAACCCGACTCTTGCAACCCCAATGTTCGTGCAGTTCCACATCACCTTTTTTATAACTTTCGATGATGGAATGCCCATCATAGAGACACTTGAGCAGATGCATGAGGAGGTTGCTAACGTACTTTCTGATTTCGCAGCGGAGTTCTAGCTTTCCGATCAATCTGATTTTTGAGGCAGAAACGATAGTTTCCACTTTAATCACCATTTATGAGGCAAAGCCCCCAACAACCCAACAACCCAACAACCCAACAACGGCTTTGCCCTCCAACAACCCAACAACATAATATGTATTATCGGACGCGGTAAGTTTTTTGGGTCTTGGCTTCTCCGCGCTCAGCTATAGTCCGTAAAAGTCATACGGAGTTGTGAAGTGCGAACGCCCGGTTTTATTTAAGCAAGGAACCCCGTCGGTCTATCTTCGTCAAGCTACATCTCTCCCCACTCTCATCGCCTGACGTTGAGTCACACTTTGCTCTCATGGTAGGTTCAATCAATATGTTGAGAGGAGAAATCACATTAAGCGATGAAGTTGTCTGATTTTCTCATGCGTGGTCGGCACCTTTTCGGATTCCTTATTCCCGGTGTGATGTGGCTCGCATCTCTATCTTTGATCTTCCTTAATAAGAATCCGTTGCAGTTTGTGGAGGAAGGTACCAGCCCTATAGGGAGGACAGGCCTGCTATTAGCATTAGGTTATATTGTTGGCTTTAGCTTACAAACTCTTTTATTCCCTCTCCTTGCAGATGGGTTAAAGCGTCATTTAGGAATACCCGAAACAGTTCAAAAGTTAGCTGAGCAGATACAAAGAATTTTGAAGGGCAAATTACCGGAGGGTGAGTCCGAGTGGGTTCTCGTTCCTGATCATCTACCGGTATTCTGCAAGATGTATGTGCTTGAGCACTCCAAAGAACTGAAGCACTTCATCATTGAAAAAGAGGACGATATAAACTTTCTTGTTGCCAACACGATTCCCGGACCCCTGTTGATTTGTTCCTGGTTAGTTTTTAAGGGATATAGCGGCTTGAGCATATCCATTGGGGCTGTTTCTGCAGTGCTTCTAGTTACATTCTTGAGGCGGCGACTTAAGCATTACCTTCGTAGGGAAAAAGAAGAATGGTTTGAGTGGTTTTTGCTATTGCATCTAAGAGAAACCAGCGAAAAGCAGGTTAGACCCCAAGCTGAATCCAACATCTAGCCGCCGAAGTTTAGTAATGTTTTGACGGATTCTGCGTCAGTACAGCCAGACGATCGATCAATTGAGGCACTGACTAGCGGATCTCCACCTTCAGGCGGTACGTTGCGTTGCCGCGCGTCGGGGCTACTTCGATCGTGTAGTCGCCGGAGTCGGATAGCTCTCCGTTCCAGTGTTTGGCGTCGTCGTCGAAGCCGGCTCCTGGAAGCAACTGCGTTTTGTCAGGTCTCGTTATTTGGAAACTTGCATTGTCCTCGATCGAACTTATATCGACCTTCATCTTTTGACCCGCGCGTGCGTTGAGAATGTACTGATCGATCTCGTCTCGCAGAACGGCATTATTGATTACAGTCGAAGTGCTGCCACGCGGAAACTTGATCCGCTTGCGCACCCCTTCAGCGAATATCACAGTCACTGTGCCGAGCATCAGCACAAACAGAAGTATCGTCAGACGATCGAAGGATCTCAACTTCATAGCAACAACCTCTCAGAGGAAATATACGCGTCAGAACCGCATGAATCACCCGCCCGTTTGGGTAGCATTCTAAACAGAAACCGGGAGACTTCTCGCTCCCGGTTTCTGTTTAGTTCAACGTGAGTCTGTGGCCGTCCGTGTCTTAAGCCTGGTCCACGCTGGTGTCGATTACCTGTACTGCTGCCACTGTGTCGGGTTGGTCCGCAGGTGGACACTCATTAAAATTATTGCTTGGGCCTGAAGCACCAAAGGTAAGTATGACTGATAACACTAAATCGATAATCATTGATGTCTCCTTTTCTGCACTCACTAGTAAATAGCGAGAAACGCTTTGAAAAAGGAGCAGGTGCTGTAAGAATTTTTTGAGTAAGGGAGCGCCTCAACTACCAGCGCTCCCGTTCGAACGTGAGAACTACCTTAGCGATAGCAGTCTCGTGAAAAAGCCCCACGGGAAGCACGCAGCTTCCGGGCCCGCGTAATGGTTCAAATGGCGATTTGCTGAAGAGCCGGTTTGATCGGCCATTTTGAAGTCATACCACTGCTGACGTGGTTTGCTGATTAAGCGGTAGTAATAGTCGGAGTGACCGGTGCTCCGGCCATGTTCTTCAGTTATGAATTCGTTTTCGACAACGATCTCATAAGTAGTACCGGGCACGTCCTTCAACCTAAGGATCTCTTTGCCAGAGTTCACAGATCTCAGGACAACATCTCCGGCGTCGACAAAAATATCGCCGGCAATTTCATCGGCTGCCCTGCCGAAATATTCGAAGGTACCGTCACCCTTGTTACGCAGCAACGGACGTGTTCGAGTCCTGGTGTAAAACTCGCCACTGCTGACGCGCAGGATCGGGCCGAGCTGATTCTGTTTCGTGGTTAACTGCTGGTTGTAAAATTCTTTCCCTTCGAGGTCGACCGTCCAACGGAAATCTCTTTCATCGCCGATGCCGGCTTTCCTATCGAATGCGCCCTTTTGGTAGAGACTGACACCCCTGTTCGAACTCGCGAACTCAAATGACCAGACATCATTCTCTGCGCTCCCGAGAGATTCCGATGGCACCCTAAAGCTCGAGACACCAGCGGAAGACTTCTCCAGCACTTCAATATGAAACTTGTGCTCGGGAGCTCTGAGAATTCCTGCTTCGAAATACTGACGTGCGGGATCGGGATGAAAAACCTGAAGCCCGCGAAAGACAATGGTCACTCTTGCTTTCGCGTCGGGACGCGGCTTTTCAGTCTTTGCTCCACGTTCGGTCCTGCCAACGCTAACTTCTCCAAGCGTACACCAGGCCAGGATTACAAGAACTGCCGTTGTGCAGACAGACAATCTTCTCATGTGGGACCACCTTTCTAGGAGTGAATTGTTCAAAACTACCGGTTCTCTACTTGAAGACTACGATCCGGCTTCAGCTCGCGTCTGAAGAATTTTTAAGAACGCGCTGCCGGCGGGTGAAAAGTTTGCGCCGCGTCGATGGGCGGCCCAGAGAGTTCGCGTGTGAGTGAGACCGCGAACCGGAACGTTCACCAAAACACCTCGCTCCAACTCTTCACGTACACACATGCGAGGTACGAATGCGAGCCCGACGCGCTTTTGCACGAAGCGCTTAATCGTTTCGATCGTGGCGAGCTCTAAGCTGATGTTTAAAGGCGTGTGTTGCCTCGCGAAAGCTTCGATCACTTTCACGCGCGATCCGGACTTAACATTGTGGGCCACAAACGACTCTTTTCCTAAATCCTTGATCTTGACCGAAGGACGCGAGGCCAGCGGATGCTTCGGACTCATTATCAATACGAGCTCATCCTTCAATAAAGGAAAAGCTTCCAGGTCGCGATCGCCCGGTTCTGAAGCCATCAATGCAAAGTCAATGTTGCGCTCCAAAACTTCGCGCGGCAATCGACTCGAGACGTGTCGAAATATCTCGACCTTCACATCCGGATGTTGTTCACGAAATTTCAAGATCAATTCAGGCAGGAGGTACAACGACGTACTCTCGTTCGCGCCTACGCGAATGAGCCCGCGTTTCAAACTCTGCATTTCGGCAATCGCCTGCCCCACCTGATCGCGCAGCCCTAAAATCCGCTGCGCATAGTCGTAAACCACCTGCCCAGCCTCGGTCAGCACCGGCGCCTTCTGCGTCCGGTCCAGCAACGGCAGACCGATTTCTTCCTCCAGACGCCGGATGGCAATGCTCACGGCGGGCTGAGTACGAAAAACTTTGTCGGCGGCTTTTGAAAAGCTTTTTTCCTGTACAACTCGCGAGAAGTATTCCAACTGGGCCATTTCCATAGGTTTTGAATTTTTACCATAAACCGGGCGGCGTAGTCGATGAACCAGGTTTATTATCATCTTAAAAGAATAAATTTTACAAACTACGGCTTTTTATCGGACAGTAGGCGGCGCACATGTTAGCCGCAGAACAACAAATTCTTAAGACGATTGAAACCCAGCCTCATCGTGATCTGATCCCGACGGGCGCCGAAATGCTCATCGAGGCACTCGTGTTCGAAGGTGTCGACACGATTTTCGGTTACCCGGGCGGCGCCGTTCTGCACATCTACGACGAGCTCTGGCGGGCGCGAGATCGAATCACTCACTACCTTGTGCGACATGAACAGGGCGCAGTGCACATGGCAGAGGGTTACGCCCGCGCAACCGGGCGTGTGGGCGTGGTGCTCGTGACGTCTGGTCCAGGCGCGACGAATGCGGTGACGGGAATCGCCAATGCGTACATGGATTCGACGCCGATCGTCGTGATAACGGGTCAGGTTCCGAAACACCTGATCGGGACAGACGCTTTTCAGGAAGTAGATACAGTCGGCATCACGCGGCCATGTGTGAAACACAACTACCTGGTTCGTGAAGCAGGAGATCTTCCTGCTGTGGTGCGTGAGGCGTTTCATTTGGCGCGATCGGGACGGCCTGGACCAGTGGTAATTGATATTCCGAAAGACGTCAGCGCGGCACGCGCGAACTATTCACGACTGGACCACGTCAGCTTTCCGTTCTCTTCCAGTAACGCGCCAGTCGAGCGAGAAGCAGCCACACGCGCGCTCAACGCGATCCTCACCTCGAAGCGGCCGGTTCTGTATGTCGGTGGAGGCATTGCAAACTCCGGCGCGGATGAAGTGTTGCGCTCGTTCGCCGAAAACTTGCATTTGCCGGTTACGCCGACGCTGATGGGTCTCGGCGGCTTCCCTTCTTCACATCCACTCTGCCTCGGCATGTTGGGAATGCACGGAACGTACGCCGCAAACATGGCTGTCGCGGAAAGCGATCTGCTGATTGCTCTCGGAGTCCGGTTTGACGATCGCGTTACAGGCAAGCTTGCAACGTTCGCACCGCAAGCGAGCGTGATTCATGTCGACATCGATCCGGCCAACATCGGTAAGAACGTTGCGCCTGCCCTTGCGCTCACAGGTGACGTGAAACAGGCGGTGGCCCAATTTCTTTCATTAGCCGAGGACTGCGGGCACGAGCGATTACGACAGTCGATCGACGGACGCGAGGCTTGGTGGAACCAGATACGGAGCTGGCAGCGATCGCAGCCGTTGCGCTTTGACGGATCGCAAAACCAGATCAAGCCGCAAAGTGTGATTCGTGAACTGCATCGACTGACAAAAGGCGAAGCAATCGTGGCCACAGACGTGGGCCAACATCAGATGTGGGTGGCGCAGTTTTATCCGTTCACAAAAACGCGCCAGTTGATCACCAGTGGCGGACTCGGAACGATGGGGTTCGGTTTGCCAGCGGCTGTCGGCGCGCAGCTCGCGCTACCCGATCAACTCGTCGTCGCCATCGTCGGTGATGGCGGGTTTCAGATGACGAACCAGGAACTGGCGACGGCGGTTCAGTATGAGTTGCCGGTGAAGATTTTGATCATGAACAACGGTTATCTCGGCATGGTGCGGCAGTGGCAGGAGATGTTTTACGACCGGACCTATTCGGAAGTCGACATATCAGTTGCGCCTGACTTTGTGAAACTCGCGGAGGCATACGGCGCGCGCGGTTTTCGGGCGGAAAGGCCGGAGGAGCTTTATGACGTGCTCGAAGCGGGTCTGAATCACAAGGGGGTAGCAGTAATCGATGTTGTGGTTTCGAAGGAGGAGAATGTGTTTCCGATTGTTCCGGCCGGCGCCAATGCGCGAGACATGATCGTACAGGATTGACAGGATTTTTCAGGATTAATGCGCCACACGCTCTCAATAATCGTTGCTGATCAACCCGGCGAGTTATCGCGAATCGTCGGTCTCTTCAGCGCGCGCGGGTTCAATATCGAGACGCTCTCGGTTGGCGAAAGTCTCGATCCGCGCTGGTCGCGTGTCACGATCGTCACCCGCGGCGATGAACGCACGATTCAGCAGATCGTCAAACAGTGCGAACGGTTGGCGCGTGTGCGCGAGGTGCAGGACGTCACTACTCGACCGCACATCGAACGCGAGATGGCATTGATCACAGTGTCAGCAAGCGCGGGGGCACAACGACAGGAAGTCCTAAGCCTCGTGAGCGTGTTTCGCGCAAAGGTTGTCGATATTTCGCACACGCAAATGATCGTCGAGGCGTCGGGAAACAAGGAGAAGGTCGACACGTTTATCGAGCTGCTACGACCAATCGGAGTCACGGACATCACTCGCACTGGACACATCGCCATCAACAGGCTGTCGGCAAGCGTCGAGCAGCACGAAGAAAGGATGGTTTCATAATGAACATCCACTATGACAAAGACGCAAATCCGGATCTGCTTCGCGACAAACAGATTGCCGTCATCGGTTACGGCAGCCAGGGATTCGCGCAATCCAACAACCTCAAAGACTCCGGCTGCAACGTTACCGTCGGCCTCCGCAATGGAAGCGCCTCATGGGACAAAGCCGAGAACGCGGGATTGAAAGTTTTGCCGGTGGCACAGGCTGCGGCCGAAGCAGACATCGTGATGATGCTCGTGCCTGACGAGCTCGCGCCCGACATCTACGCGCGCGAAGTGGCCGAGTCGATCACGCCCGGCAAGTATCTCGCCTTCTCACACGGCTTCTCGATTCACTACAGTTTCATCCAGCCGCCGCGCGACGCGAATGTTTTCATGGTTGCACCGAAAGGCCCTGGTCATCTCGTGCGACACGAATACAAGCGTGGTGCGGGAGTTCCCTGCCTTCTCGCCGTAAATCAGGATGCAACAGGCGACACGAAGTCAATCGGTCTCGCATATGCTTCAGCGATCGGCGGCGGGCGTGCAGGCATCATCGAAACTACATTCCGCGAGGAAACGGAAACGGATCTCTTCGGCGAACAGGCTGTGTTGTGCGGTGGCCTGACGTCTCTCATCAAAGCCGGTTTCGAAACGTTGACCGAAGCTGGTTACTCGCCCGAGATGGCTTACTTCGAATGCCTGCACGAAATGAAACTCATCGTCGACCTGCTTTACGAAGGCGGCATCTCTGAAATGCGTTATTCGATCTCCAACACGGCACAGTACGGCGACATGACGCGCGGCCCGATCGTGGTGAACGACGAAACGAAGGGTCGCATGCAGAGCCTTCTTTCTGATATACAGTCAGGAGCTTTCGCGCGCGATTGGATGAAAGAAGCCCAAAATGGTCGTCAACGGTTCCAACAACTCGACGATGAAGCACGAGAGCACCCGATCGAACGCGTTGGTGCGCGGTTGCGCGGTATGATGCCCTGGTTAAGCGAAAGTAGACTCGTCGACAAAGCCACGAATTAGAGTGTCTGACAGGTTCAAAAAGAGCGAGGACGCACGCAGTCATTCCATCACACGAGGCGTAGAACGCACGCCGAACCGCGCGATGCTCCGCGCTGTCGGTTTCAAAGACGGCGACTTTGAAAAACCGATCATCGCCGTCGCCAACGCTCACAGCACCATCACACCTTGCAACGCCGGTTTGAATCGTCTCACGGAGCACGCGGTCGAAACGCTGCGGGATGCGGAGATGATGCCGCAAACCTTCGGCACGATCACCGTCAGCGACGGCATTTCACAGGGGACGCAGGGGATGAAATATTCCCTCGTCTCGCGCGAAATCATTGCTGATTCAATCGAGACTGTTTGCCAGGCTGCGTCCGTGGATGGCTTGCTGGCGATCGGCGCCTGCGATAAGAACATGCCCGGTGCAATGATCGCGATCGCGCGGCTGAATATCCCGTCGATCTTCGTGTACGGTGGGACAATCAAGCCCGGTCACTTTCAAGACGAAGACTTAACGGTTGTCAGCGTTTTCGAAGCGGTGGGCCAATATTGTGCCGGCAAGATCAGCGAGGAGCGACTCGTTGGAATCGAACGCAACGCCTGCCCCGGCGCCGGCGCGTGCGGCGGTATGTTCACTGCGAACACGATGTCGGCGGCGATTGAAGCAATGGGAATGGCACTTCCCTTCTCTTCAACCATGTCTGCTGAAGACGACGAGATCGCAACCAACGCAGTTGCTTCGGCAGAGGCTCTCGTGCATGCGGTTCAAAAGCAGATTCTTCCACGGCAGTTGCTGACGAAGAAAGCTTTCGAGAATGCGATAGCGGTCGTGATGGCTGTGGGCGGATCGACCAACGCCGTACTCCATCTGCCCGCTATTGCTCACGCAGCGCAAGTGGAGTTAATGCTTGATGATTTCGAGAGGATCCGCAAACGAGTTCCCGTGATCTGCAATCTCAAGCCTTCAGGCTCATTCGTCACGACCGATCTGCACAAGGCCGGTGGCATACCGCAAGTGATGAAGATGTTGCTCACTCATGGACTCCTGCACGGTGACGCGCTCACAATCACGGGCAAGACTATCGAAGAAACACTGGCCAACGTTCCGGAAACTCCTGCTAAGGAACAGGACGTGATTCGTCCATGGAACGAGCCGCTTTACCCGGAAGGTCACCTCGTAATTCTGCGAGGCAATCTCGCGCAAGAAGGCGCGGTCGCGAAAGTCTCGGGTATCAAGCACAAAGCGATAACCGGTCCGGCGCGAGTTTTTGATTCCGAAGAATCATGCCTGCACGCAATTCTCTCCTCGCAAATCAGACCGGGCGACATAGTCGTGATTCGTTATGAAGGTCCGAAAGGTGGACCAGGCATGCGCGAGATGCTGGCGCCAACTTCCGCGATCATCGGCGCGGGTCTCGGCGATTCAGTCGGACTGATCACGGATGGTCGATTTTCTGGCGCGACTTACGGAATGGTCGTTGGTCATGTGGCGCCGGAAGCCGCGGTCGGCGGCACGCTGGCGCTCGTGAATGAAGGCGACTCCATTACGATCGACGCCGAACACGGTCTTTTGCAACTCAACGTTCCAGACGACGAACTGGCTCGCAGGTATGCTGAATGGCGCCCGCCAAAACCCCGTTACACCAACGGTGTCCTCGCGAAATATGCAGCTCTCGTCGGCAGCGCAAGCTCAGGCGCAGTGACCGATACAAGTTCAGAGTTCAACCTTTAGGTTGTTGTTTCAAATCGCAAGCTAAAGCTTGAACTCTAAACTGCCGGACTTGACCGTCTTTGCTCCCTTCCCCTAAAGTGACTCACTCCCGTTAATACGAAAAATTTAGGAAACGATCACTGTGGCCATACGCATTGAGAATCAGTATGAAGGCTCGCTACCAAAGGGTGCTTTGGAGCAGGTTGAGAGTGCCTTCGACAGTTTGCCGCGAGAACACACACGCGGCATTGAACGCATCAGATTAGTTCCGTTTATTACCGATCCTCGGATTAAAGGACCTTTTCAGGCAACTGAATTGCCCGGACTGTATCACCCACGTCAGGGACCGAAAGGCGCCTGGCTCGAGATTGCAGTCAACGTCTTATTGCCCGCCGACAAGCCGTTTCATAAAAAAATCATTCCGAGGCTTTCTTTCAAAAGCAATCTCGTTGCGCTCGTGTTTTCGTTGGTGGGTCAGCATTATCACCTCACGCTGAAACACTCTCTGAAGAAGACTCAACTCGAGCCGGCTGTGCGAATGTATACCGAGAAACACTTGAAGGCGTGGAACGAGAAGAAGCACAGTTTCAGGGCGAGACTGTTCAAGCCGCTGCAACCGACGTTCGAGCGTTGGGCGAAGTCGTTACAGAAGCGCGCAGCGGCGGAGAAGAAGAGGACACAAAAAAGCACATAGGAGAACACAAAATGTGTTAGCCCAATCCTTTTGTGTTCTTCTTTGTGCCTTTTTGTGGCTACGGCTCGTCGTCGATCTCGTCTGCGACGGCGCGCAGAATCAGCGCGACCTCAGAGTCCGAAACGTGTGAGGCGCGGAATTTTACCTCGACGTTGAAATCTTTTTCCGGTGAAGTGTATTTGAACGTGTAAGGCTTGTTGTCAGGCACGACGCGCGGGCCCATCTCCTGACGTCGCACTTCCCTCGCGTCATTTCGATTCAAACCCTTAGACGCGATCTCCTTCGCGAAGCGTCGCATTGAATCATCGTCCGGTTGACGTACGATCTGAAGTAACGAAGACTTCGCACTGATGTCAGCCGCGCGGCATACTTCCCTCACGTCGTCGGGAATCTTCGCGATCGCGAGTGCCTCGGTTACAGTCGTTCTACTCTTACCGACTTTGCGCGCGACGTCGTCGTGCGTGTAACCGAACCGGTCGCACAGCGCCAGTAGTCCATCAGCCTCTTCCCAAACCGTCAGATCCTTGCGCTGCATGTTTTCGATGAGCGCGATCTCCGCCACCGTGCCTTCATCGACTTCCATCTCGACACAAGGAACTTCCTTGAGCCCAGCTCTCTGCGCAGAACGCCAGCGACGCTCGCCGGCGATGATCATCCAGCGGCCAGTGAGACGGTTCGGCTTGACGAGCAACGGTTCGAGTACGCCCTTTTCGGCAATCGACGCCGTCAGGTCGGTGAGGTCGCCGAAATCAACACGCGGTTGCTCCGGGTTGGGCTCCAGCTTGTCGACCGGTATCATCCTGCCGACCTGCTGCGGGCGGTGTTGCGACAGCTCTTCGACGTAGTGCGCGTCGTGACGCATTTGAATGCCAGTTGGCAATCCCCTCTTAGACACGGCTTATTACCTCTTCGCAAAGTTTTCCGTACTCAATTGCTCCCGACGAGTTGGGAGCAAAACTAAAGATCGACTCCTTGTAAGCGGGCGACTCTTCGAGTCTGACGCTCTTGGTAATCACAGTGTCGAAAAGCTTTGGACCAAACACTGAACGAATCTGTTCGTGAACTTCACGTGCGAGCGTGGTTCGCCTGTCGTGCAAAGTCACCAGCACTCCGAGCAGCTCGAGATTCGGATTCGGACGTGCTTTCACCTTCTCGATGGTTTCGAGGAGATCGTCTGTGCCCTCGAGTGCGAAGTATGACGACTGAATCGGAATCAAAACGTGCGTGGCCGCAACCAACGCATTCACAGTGATCAGACCCAACGTCGGTGGCGTGTCGATGACGATCACTTCGTAGTGTTGACGGAACGGCTCGAGACGATCTTTGAGGCGGAACGGTGCGTCGAAATCACCGACCAGCTTCGCTTCGAGCTTCGCCAGGTTGATGCGTGCGGGAACAACGGCAAGGTTCTCGACCGGCGTTGCATAAACCGACTCCTCGACGGGCGCTTCTCCATCCATCATCAATTCGTAGACGGATCGCTCGACTGTGTGTGGATCTAAAAACGAGATAGAGCTGTTGGCTTGAGGATCGAGATCGAGAAGGAGGACACGCTGTCCCTTTCGGGCAAAGGCGGCGGCCAAATTGATGGCGGTAGTGGTCTTTCCTACCCCACCTTTTTGGTTGGCGATGGCGATTACCATTCGCTGCACAGTGGCAAACTATCGCTCCATAGGTTCATACCCTTAGACTACATCGGTAAATCCCCGGCCTCTCCGATAACATCAGGCCATTCCTCTTCACCTGAAGGCGTTTCGACTTCTTCTCCTTCTTCGGCAGGCAATGTATTGCGCGACGCTTTAATCACTTCCATGTCGACATAGATCGGACAATCAGCTCGCAACGCTAATGCAATCGCGTCAGACGGACGAGAATCGAGGACCATCCGATCGCCTTCGCTGTTTCGCATTTCTATCACTGCAAAGAACGTGTTATCACGCAGGCTCGTCACAACTACTCGATCGACCTGCACTCCCAATTCGACAATCAGATTCCGCAGCAGATCGTGCGTCATCGGTCTCGGTGGCGCGATCTTTTCGATCTCGAGCGCGATGGCATTCGCTTCGTATGCGCCTACCCAGATCGGCAGCATCGTATCACTCTGGACATCTTTTAAAATAATAATTGGAGTTCCGCTGTTCGGATCCATCATTAATGCTCGGATCTTAACCTCGATTTCCATACGCACCCCTTACACTACACCATTGACCAAAGTTCCGTAGAGGCTGTTTGTTTTTGCTGCCGTCACCAGCACATCGACTATCTCACCTTCAAGACTGCGATCGCCCGAGAAGTTTACTACCTTGTGACAGGTCGAGTGTCCTGTTAGATCGTCTTCCGATCGAGAGCTTTGTCTTTCAGCAAGAACGCTAAGCGTGCGTCCGACATAGGAGCGGTAGATCTTCTCCTGCGCTTCGCGGTGCACCTTTTCGAGTTCAAGGAACCTGGCAGTCTTCTCTTTCTCCGACACGTTATCATGAAACTCCGCCGCCGGAGTGCCTGCACGTCTCGAATATTTGAAAATATAAAGACTGTCGTACTCACACGCTTTAACCAGGTCGATCGTTTGTTGAAAATCGTCGTCTGTTTCACCGGGGAAACCGACGATGATGTCGCTGGTAAGAGCCAGGCGTCTCTTCGAATTCTTTATACGTTGAATTCGTTCGAGATAGTCACTTTGTTTGTGACCTCGACGCATGAGCTTGAGAATCCGATCGCTTCCCGACTGGACCGGCAAGTGGATCCAATCGCAGAGGTTCGGGTTTTCTTCGATAGCTGAAACAATGTCAGGGTGGAAATCACGTGGGAAAGAGGTCGTAAACTTGATGCGCGGCAGTCCGGTTGCGGCGACAGCGCGCAGCAGACGGCAGAACGGCGTTGCTCCCGGAAATCCTTCGAGTCCATCTTCAACTCGCGGCCGGTAACTATTCACGTTCTGGCCGATGAGATGAATCTCTTTGTAGCCGAGTGCCTGGAGGCGCTTGGCTTCGGCGACGATCTCCGTCGCGGGCCGGCTACGCTCGCGTCCGCGCGAGTAAGGCACAATGCAGAACGAGCAGAACTTATTGCAACCTTCGATAATCGGAATGAAAGCAACGTGCGGCGAATGTCGCTCGACTGGAGAAACGTCCCAGGAGTCGTGATCACCGCGCTCGCCGAGATCGAGAACTCTTCTCTCACCGTCGCGTGCTCTTTCGATCAACGTTGGGATCCGATCGGTGGCACGCGTTCCGATCACCATATTGACGGATGATGCATGATCGAAGACTGAATCGCCTTCGAGCTGGGCCACACAACCCATCACGCCAACCAGGAGATCGCGTTTGTCGGGTCGAGCAGCACGCAATTCACCGATGCGCGTGTAGACTTTTCGCTCCGCCTTTTCGCGAACCGAACACGTGTTGAGCAAAACCACGTCAGCATCGTCAATCGACTGGCAGAGGTCGTAACCGGAAGCTCGCAAACCCGTCGCGGCGCGCTCCGAATCAGCAACATTCATCTGGCAGCCAAAAGTCTCGATGTATACTCGCGGCTTCATACTTACAATCAGGTTGACAGTGCCGACAGTCTACCAGAAATCATTTCCAGAACGCGATTCTTCTCTGTGTGTACTCTGTATCTCTGTGGTTACTCTATCTTTCCGTTGTTTAACCACAGAGACACGGAGTACACACAGGATTGCACAGAGAAGATTTATCGCATTAAAAATTGGGTTTGCTTGATTCTTCAGATTTTCGCTAGTAGTATCGCGGCGGTCAGTTAAACCCAGTAGAAAGAAAGGCTCCTCATGTCCTTTAATAGAATAATTATCGTGGGAAATCTCGGTCGCGATCCCGAGTTGCGCTATACCGCCCAGGGTACTCCCGTTTGTAGTTTCAGCGTCGCCACGAACGAGCGCCGCAAAGATAAAAATGGCGAAATGCAGGACCATACGACGTGGTTCCGCATCACTCTTTGGAACCGCCTGGCGGAAACTGCCTCACAGTATCTGCAAAAAGGTAAACAGGTTTACATCGAGGGGCGTTTGCGGGTGGAAGAGTACATCGATCGCGACGGCAAACCGCGCCACTCGCTCGAAGTGTTTGGTACCGACATGCAGTTTATTGGCTCGAGAGGTGACGACGCTGCTCCATACGAGCGTGCGGCATCTGCGAGCGCCAGCGCCAGCCCGGCGGAGTCGCAATCAGATCTGTCTGACGACGATATTCCGTTTTAACCGCACATTCTGCCGTAAACCCATTACTGCCCAGGTAAACAGGGTCTCCGCCGGAGTGTGCGCGTTTCTAAAAACCAGCCCTTACCTCAAAAGTCAAAAATCTCTGTTGGATAAATGTCAGTACCACCTGCGGTAGCGGGTGGGTCAACCTCCAGACTTCAAAATCCATAGCAATATTGCTTACTCATCATCGACCCACCCGCTTTATCCAAGTGAATGCTGAGTGTTCAGGCAAAGCTCTTTTTCGTCCTCACCCGAAACAAAAAATCATTTTTCGTCATTCAATGTAAAGACTGAACTCGGTTCCGAACGCGGGCACGAGAAAGGGGTTCCATGCCTGATCTTTCCAATGCTGTTATTTTTTGTGATATCGGAAACACGTTAGCATCTGTCCGAGTTGACCCTAACACAAAAACGATCGACCTCACTGCTTTCCCCGATGTTCCCGCAGTTCTTAAAGAGCTGCGCGATAGTGGTGCGCACCTCGGCATCATCTCCAATCGTGGTGATATACCGGAACCCGCCGTGAACGACGCGCTGAAGCGCGCCGGGTTACTCCAGTATTTCCAACGCGAATTCATTTTTTATGGACCGAAAGACTCCTCACTAATCTTCGAACAAGCAGCAACACGGGTTCGGCAGTCGCTGCCTCGCGACGATCGAACACCTCTCGTTCTCATGTTCGTCGGAGAAGATGCGACTGAGCGTGCGTTTGCGCGAGCTGCGGATTTCCTGGTAGCGCCACACGTTAATCTTGCGATCACTGTACTTACACACGAAGGACCTTTGCGATTTCTTCGCATACGCGTGCCGAAGACGAGTGCCGATGCGTGGCAGAACAAGCTGCGTGAGCTTCACGTCGTACCGGTGCACGCGTCAACGCCCGAACATGATTACGCGGCCCAGCTTTATGCGATTGCCGGCTCTTCAAGTGCGGCAAAACTGGATGATCTCGGGTTCTTTGTGGATCGACTCGGGACCGAAGATGAGCCACTTACCAGCGATCTTTACATTCTTCACGACGATCGCCAGGTGGACAGTGGTTTCCTAGAGCCTTCCGGCAACTCATTCGAGTTTTTCAGCGAGTCGAATGCAGCGAGTCGCGTACTGACCTCCACCAGTGAGGGACTCTTCGTCTCCATTCCCGCGGGAAGATCGGTCGAGAGCTATCACTTCGCTGCTGCACGTCATGGGCACAATCTAAAACTAATGCCTTCACCAACGCTTCTCGAGCCTATTGAGGTCGAGGAGAACGCGCGACTCAGTGAAACTGTCGCTGCCGCAGAAACTTTACTCAGTGCCCCCGAAGCGCTCGCCGCAGCGCTTGCGCCGCCGCTCACTGATACTCAGAAAAGCACACTTCAGGAAACCATCACCGGAAACGGAATTAAAAAGGACGTCGAACGCTACACCGGCGTACGTGCCCTTTTCGGTACCACGAAAATCCTCAGCCGCCACATTCATCATCCTGCGAACGCCACGGCAGTTACCGGTTTGATCAAGGATCTCACACAAATCGGCGCCGGCAGACTGAACGTCAGAACCCACAACTTCACGCACGAGGGACGGTCTTTATCCAACGTCGAAGCCACACTTCCAGGCACTGGTTTGCCCGGGGTCGTGCTGGTTACAGCCCACCTGGATTCAACAGGTTCGCGTCAGGCCGGATACCGTGCTTCGACAGACGATGCACCCGGCGCAGATGACGACGCCAGCGGTGTTGCCGCAGTGTTGTCGATCGCTCGTGCGCTGTTGGCAATGACCGGCTCGATTCAGCGTCGCGAAGTGCGTTTCGTGCTTTTCAATGCGGAGGAACACGGCTTAATCGGTAGTCGTGCCTACGCGCGCGAGCAGGCCCAAATCAATGCCAGGATCGTTGCGGTTTTTCAAATGGACATGATCGGATTCGATGTGAATCCGGGACGTACGTTTGAACTTCATTTCGGGTTCACGCCCTCCACGGGCGTGCAACAACGTTCCGCGAAATTAGCTCAGTTGATCAGTAGCATCGTTCCGGAAGTCTCACCGACGCTTCCTCTGCCACAACTCTATCCAAACGGAAACCAAACCGATCCCGCTGAAGGCCGAAGTGATCACTACAGTTTTCAGCGTGAAGGATATGCGGCGTGCATTGTGTCGGAAGACTTTTTTGTAGGACCCAACGCAAATTCCCCCACGCCAGATCCAAACCCGAATTATCACATGCCCGCCGATAAGACCGTCAATTCGCCTTATGTGGCAGACATTGCACGTGCGGTGGCTGCAGCGGCATGGCTCGCTTCAACGCGCTGAAGTGCCGAACCGCCGGCAGTCCAGCTTTGTTACTAAATTTCCTTGGCTGAATACCCAGAAAGAGAGAACCCTATGACATTCCAACTCGACGACAACGTAAAATTCTCAAAGGACGAGCGCGGCAACGTCCAGGTGCTCGAGCATCTCGAGCAACCGTTCATGGCAGGAGACACGTCCGCCGCAAGGGGTCTTGCCGAGGAGTTTCCCTCCCCAAACACTCCTCAGGCGTTGGCAGAACAATACCTACGACAAGTTAGCGATGTTTATGGCCTCGACCAAAACATGCTTGCAAGTAACGGCGGGTTGGCGTCGCTCTCAGGTAACGGGGGAGGCGCAGCAGCTTCGCCGGATGGAAAACTCGAATTGGTTGAAGACAAAGAGATCATGGGCACGAGTACGGTCTCTTACCAGCAAACTTACGCGGGACTTCCAATCTGGAAGGCAGGCGTCAGTGTAACTATTCAATCAGAACCGCTGCGAGTTACGGCTTCGCAAAGTTCCGTTCATCACGATATCAATCTTCCGAGCGATGCAAACTTTGAGTCGTCCGCGTCGGTTTCTGCGGAGGAGTTGAAAAAGACACTCAACCTGAAGAAGCGTACGCCCGAAATAAACGGAGCTCGTCGCTTGATCTATCAATACGATCCGGATAGACGGATCGATCCCGAGGTACAAAGCGAGGGCAAAAGCGGGCTCGACTGTGGACCACCCACTTTATCGTTGCCTCCCGTGCCCCCTCAGATTCAGCCTCAACAACACTACGTGGTAACAGAAGTGCTTTTCACGCTTCCTGTTGAAGATATTGGACCAGTCAACTGGCGTGCCTTCATCGAGGAGCAAACTGGCGCAGTGCTTTATCTGCGAGCCCTCATTGCCTGTGCCACGGGACAGATATTCAGAACCGATCCGCTGACTGCGGGCGCAGGACCAGCAGTGATTCCTACAGCAGCCGCGCCTGTACTAAACCCGTTCCGAAGCACTGTGACTCTCGAAGGCTTGACCGTTGCTAATCCTCAGGCGCTTAGCGGTCAGTTCGTAAGGCTAATTGATATTGAGCCGCCGTCGCTTCCACCGCCGACCCAGGCAAATCCACCGGCCAGTTTCTTTTACGATGCTCCGAGCCGAGAGTTTGCAGCAGCAAACGCTTATCACCATTGTGACGGCTTGTTTCGCATGATGCAGGGAATGGGATTCAATCTCGCCACCTATTTTGATGGCACTGCGTTCCCGGTACCGGTAGATGCCTGTGCGTTCGGCGACGCAGTCAATGCCCGTGCACCAGGAAACGTTGGTGGTACAGGTTCCGGAGGCTTTCTGTTTGGGTTGGCAGGCACTCCCTTCCCCGCAGTCAGTATCGCTGCGGACGTACGCGTGGTCTTACATGAATTCGGCCACACGATTCTTTGGGACAGCGTGCATTCACCCAACTTCGGATTTGCACATAGCGCGGGTGACAGTCTCGCCGCCATTCTGATGGATCCGGAATCAGCACTTCGGACCGACGCTGTACGGCGATTCCACACCTTCCCGTGGATTCTTCCTGATCGACAACACGGCCGCGACGTTG
Source organism: Pyrinomonadaceae bacterium (assembly GCA_044867025.1). Taxonomy (GTDB): domain Bacteria; phylum Acidobacteriota; class Blastocatellia; order Pyrinomonadales; family Pyrinomonadaceae; genus PSRF01. Next base: position 31,107 of record JBIOUJ010000073.1, read on the forward strand.
CCGCCGGTTGGGGATGGGGTGGCGTGCGCGATGTGGGTGGTTACTCGAGCGAGCAGATTCTTTCAACCACTCACTTCCGTATCTATCGTTCTCTCGGCGGTGATTCGACCAGCGTCGCTCGACGAAAATTAGCAGCGCGGCAAGCCGTCTATTTAATTTTCCGTGCAGTAGGATCGCTTGCATCGAATCCGGTGACGCCAACGCCGAATCCCGGCGTGTATGCCACGGCGTTGATGAATGCGGATATCGGCACGGCTAATTTCGACGGTTATCGCGGTGGGGCGTTTCACAAAGTGATCCGCTGGGCATTTGAGAAACAGGGACTATTCCAACCCTCAGGCGCTCCAACTCCAGTGACTCGACCCGGTGCGCCGCCGAAAGTGGATGTCTACATCAACGATGGAGTTGACTACCTCGGCAATCAACGCAACGGAGAATACGTGTTTCAACCAGTTCACTGGGACTGTCGAGACGTTTGGAATCGTCTGAGTGCGACTCCAGGCGGTGGCGGTGGTGTTCATCAAACACCAGTCGTCGGCCGAACCAACTTCGCTTATGTGCGAGTGAAAAACAGGGGCACACAAGCAGCAACGAACGTCGCGGTTCGCGGCTACTCCGCAAATCCCGGCGCCGGTCTGAGTTGGCCCGGTGATTGGAAACCGATGGTCACACCACAAATCAATGTCGCTACGATCGCATCCGGTGGCGAAGTGATTGTTGGACCATTCAAGTGGAAGCCAAGGGTCGTAGGACACGAATGCATGTTCATGGAAGTCAGTACGCCGGGAGATCGCAGTAACATCGACCCAGCAACTTTCTTCCCGAGTGCGACTGGTCCAACTCCTGAATGGCGTGTGGTTCCGTTTGACAACAACATCGGCCAGCGGAACATTGCGCCCGTCGCAGCCGGTGGCGGACTGCGCGGATTACTTTCTTCCTTCCTGGGACGTAAGTTCACCGTGCGCAATCCACTGGATGGTCAGGCTCGCATCGAGATCAAATCAGAGCTGCCTGGCTTCCTCAAGGAACGCGGATGGGGAGTCCTGCTCGACCAGCGAGAGACGACCGTTAACTTTGCTCTGGGACCAGGCGCAGCGAGAGATGTTGCCCTGGAGCTGAAGCCTGGTAGAGAGTTCAGACCGGAAGACGTCAGACAGGCCCGCGGCGGCCAGATCCGTCTGACGGTCGTGGCCAATGGAGATGTAATCGGAGGCATGACTTACGACCTGGACCACACACTACAAAGAGCACCGAGCGAGCGAGAGGGTGCACCGCCGATCTCGCTCCACGATGCTGAGATCGAGGAAGCGATTCGCAATGCTCAAGAAGAGACCGGCGAGTCGGTTCCTATTACTGCAGAGACGACCAGCACCGAAGATGAAGGTGGAGGCGAGATGCCAGTGACGGCCGGCTCAACGGGTACGGCTGAGTCGCTCCTTTCTGAGCTCGGTTTGGGCGAAGGGAAAGGGAAAGTACAGCGAGTCACACTGCGGAAGGTGTTGATCGAAGTCGATCTGGCTGAGTAGCCATAAGTGAGAGAGTGGTTGTCTTGCAGTGTGTGAAGGCAACCACTCTTTCGCATTTTAAGCAGAGGGTGTTGGGTTACCGTCCTTAACGTCTGTGCCCCAACGACCGAAACGGCGAAGTTTGCTGTAGCGGCGAGTGAGCCTGTCTTCCTGTGAACAACTGACTGCTTCCGCCAGGCGCTCGCTCAAGGCTGAATCGAGGTAACGCGCGGTTTGATCGTAATCGTTGTGTGCGCCGCCTGCGGGTTCGAGAATGATCTTATCTACGATTCCCTCGTCGTAAAGATGCTGCGCAGTGAGACGGAGGCCTTCTGCGGCGCGATCCGCCTGAGACGAATCCTTCCAGAGAATTGCAGCGCAACCTTCCGGACTGATCACTGAGTAGGTTGCGTTCTCGAGCATCAGAACCTGATCGCCGATCCCGATGGCCAGTGCGCCGCCTGAACCACCTTCACCAATCACAGTCACGATGATCGGCACCTTGATCTTTGCCATCTCACGAAGGTTGAAAGCGATCGCTTCCGCTTGTCCGCGTTCTTCGGCGTCGATGCCTGGGTAGGCGCCGGGAGTGTCGATGAAGGTGAAGATCGGGCGTCCGAACTTTTCTCCGAGTTTCATGACGCGCAGGGCTTTGCGATAGCCCTCGGGTTTGGGCATGCCGAAGTTTCTGTAGCTGCGCTGCTTGGTATCGCGTCCCTTCTGATGGCCAACGACGATGACCGGCAAGCCGTGGAAGCGTGCGAGACCGCAGACGATCGCAGGGTCTTCCGCGAATCTCTTGTCGCCGTGAAGCTCGACAAAGTCTTCGAACAGACGTTCGATGAGATCGAGCGTGTAGGGTCTATCGGCGTGCCGCGCGAGCTGCACACGCTCAAAAGCCGTTCGCTGCTCTACGGGTGCTTCGGGTTGAGCTTTCTCTTTTTTGTCCTTCGCCATTTATGTGCCTTTTTGCAGCCCGTGTCCGTTGGTCTTCTCAAAGCTAACGCCGCAACCCAATTCTTTCAGAGACTGCTCCAACTCGCCACTGCGCCGTACCCTTAACCGATTATCAGGCCTAATCCGCACGACTGTGCTTTCGTCGATTACGGCCTCGAGCGTGACTTCGCAGTCGCCGGGATTTTTGCTCAACAGAGTCAAAATCAAATCACACAGCGTCGGAAAGTCGTCGTGCTGCGGTGCGCGCAGCACCAGGAACTCGTTGTTCCTCACCGCCCCGTCGATGCTCTGTAGCTGATCCACGATGATCGTCGGCGGATTGTCCTCGCTGAGTTCCAGCCGGCCCATCACGATTGCGGGCAAGTCATTTTGCACCATCGCCGAATGTTTGCGGTAGACCTCGGGCCACAAAACGCACTTCGTACTGCCTGCTTCATCCTCCAGACGGAGCAGCGCGAACTTGTCGCCTTTCTTCGTGGTTCGTATCTGCACGTCGCCGATGATGCCACCCGAGGTAACGCGAATCCCGCTGTTCAACTCCGCCAGATCCGAGGATCTGACGGCCTTGAGATTCTGAAGGACATCGAGGTAGCGCTCGAGCGGGTGACCCGTAATGTAAAACCCGAGGGCTGCTTTTTCAGCAGCTAACATTTCACTTGAAGTCCAGCCTTTTGCCGTCGGCGAGAGCTCGTTTGCGAAGTCGTTCTCTTCAGGCATTCCTCCGAACAGGCCACTCTGCCCCTGGATCCGATCGCGCTTCGCACGCTGCGCGCGAGACAGGGCTGCATCGATCATTCCGAACAGACCGCCGCGCCAGTCCGCGACCGATCGTCCGTCCTTAAGCGAGTCGAACGCGCCGGCGCTCACAAGGCTTTCAAAGACACGCTTGTTTAAGGTCGAAGATTCGACCCGCTCTGCAAACTCGAAAAACGAGCGGAACGGACCACTCTCGCGCGCCTCGCAAATCGCATTAACGATCGCTTGCCCTAAACCCTTAATCGCGGTCAGACCATATCTGATCGCTCCGCTTAAAGGGGTAAAACCAGAATTGCTTTCATTAACATCCGGCGGAAGCAGTGCGATCTTCTGTGCGCGTAGCTCCTTCGAGTACTTAAACACCTTTGCTGCATCCTGAGCTTCACTCGAAAGAACCGCGGCGTAGAAGTGTTCGGGATAGTGCGCCTTGAGGTAGGCAGTCTGGAAAGCCAGGTATGCGTACGCGACGCTGTGGCTGCGGTTGAATCCGTAGTCTGAAAACTGGGCCATCAAGGAGAAGATCTTCTCGGCCTTTTCCTGCTTGATGCCGCGCTCGACTGCTCCGTCGATGAACTTCCGTTCGTGCACCGCCATCTCTTCGCGCTTCTTTTTGCCCATTGCGCGGCGCATTAAGTCAGCTTCGCTAAGTGAGTAACCCGCAAGCTTCTGCGCGAGCTGCATTATCTGTTCCTGGTAGACGATGATGCCGTACGTATTGCTGAGGATATCCTTCATCTCCGGCACCAGGTAACGCACGCTCTTCTTACCATGATGCCTCTGGATAAACTCGTCGACCATCCCGCCATCCAGCGGCCCTGGACGATAGAGAGCATTCAGCGCCGCGAGATCTTCCAGGCCTTTCGGCTTCAACTTCCGGCAGATCTCCTGCATGCCCGAAGACTCAAACTGGAAGACGGCTTCAGTCCTTCCCTCAGCAAAAACTGCAAGCGCTTTAGCATCGTTAAGCGCTATATCCGACCACTTAATCTCTTGCCCAAGCAGCTGTTTAATGCTCGTTAAGCAGTCATTTATAACGGTTAGAGCGGTAAGCGCTAAAAAGTCCATCTTAAGCATGCCGGTCTTTTCAAGATCCGCCATGGGGTACTGCGACGTGAGTTCTTCCTTCCCCGAGACGGCGACCGGGATCAATTCCTGAAGCGGCAGCGGCGAGATGACCACGCCTGCCGCGTGAACCGACGAGTGTCGCGCGCAACCTTCCAGCCTCATCGCGATCTCAAGTATCTCTTTAACTTGAGGGTTCGTTTCCATCTCGCGCTTGAGTTCAGGTACTTGTTCAAGTGCCTGGTTGAGACTGACGTTGCGCCCGCGAACCGGCGGCGGGATGAGCTTGGCGATTCTATCAACCTCAGCGTAGGGCACCTCGAGAGCGCGCCCGACGTCCTTGATCGCAGCCTTCGAAGCGAGCGTCCCAAAGGTGATGATCTGGCAGACTGAGTCGCGACCATACAGGCCGGCAACGTGGTTGATGACGTCCCCTCGGCCGCGGACACAGAAGTCGATATCGATGTCGGGCAGCGACACGCGACCGGGGTTCAGGAACCGCTCGAAGAGCAGGTCGTACTGGAGTGGATCGATGTCGGTGATGTTGAGACAGTAGGCGACGAGAGAGCCGGCCGCAGAGCCTCTTCCCGGCCCGACGGGAATCGAGTGTTCCTTGGCGTAACGAACGAAGTCCCAAACGATGAGGAAGTAACCGGCGAAACCCATCTGCTTGATCATCTGGATCTCGCTCGACAGCCGCGCCTGATAATCAGACATCGGTTGCTTCAACTCGCCTCGGGCGGCGAGCGCGTCCCACACCTGCTGGCGCCGGCGCTCAAAGCCCTCTCGGACGACCTTCTCAAAGTACTCGTCAGCCGTCAGACCTTGTTCGGACTGCGGAATCGGATACTGAGGCAGGTAGTTGACGTTCTCAGGAAGCTTCAGATCGCAGCGCTCGGCGATCTCGACCGTGCGCGTCAGCACCTCCGGAAGTTCATCACCGAAGATACGCCACATCTCGTCCTGCGATCGAACGTAGAAGTTTGGACTCGCGTAACGAAGACGGTTTGAATCGTTGACAGTCTTGCCCGACCCGATACAGAGCAGAACGTCGTGAGCCCTCGAGTCGTCAGGCATCAGATAATGAGCGTCGTTGGTTGCGACGAGCGGTACGCCCGTGCGTTTAGAAAGGTCGACGAGATTTTTTCTGATACGCCGCTGGGCGTCGAGGCCGTGTTCCTGGATCTCGAGGAAGTAGTTCCCTTTTCCCAGGATCTCTTCAAATTCGAGCGCCGCCTTCGCCGCTTCGTCACACTTCTCCTGCGCGAGCATCGCCGATGGCACGCCTGACATGCACGCAGACAATGCGATCAATCCTTTACTGTGCTCGGCGAGCAGTTCCTTGTCGATGCGTGGCTTGTAATAGAAGCCTTCGGTGTAGGCTTTCGACGTCAGGCGCACGAGGTTCTGATAACCCTCGTAGTTCTGCGCGAGCAGGATCAGGTGAAAGTTTGCTTTCTCTCCAGGAGCACCCGAGGCTTTCTCCTTGCGGCTGCCGCGTGTGATGTAAGTCTCGCAGCCGATGATGGGCTTCACCCCCTGGTACTTCATCGCGTTGTAGAAAGAGATCGCGCCGTAAATGTTTCCATGATCGGTCATGGCACATGCGGGCATTTTCAATTCTTCAACACGTTTCGAAAGAGGTTTGATTTGAATGGCGCCGTCAAGAAGACTGTAATCAGTATGAAGATGAAGGTGTACGAATTGGCGGTCCGGCATGATTCCTTTTCTTTCTCTGCGTTCCTCTGCGTACCTCTGCGCCTCTGCGGTAAATGGTCTCTTTCACCGCAGAGGCGCAGAGGTACGCAGAGGAACGCAGAGAGCAACTACTCCCATTCAATCGTTGATGGTGGCTTGGAACTTA
>JBIOUJ010000074.1:0-6203 GCA_044867025.1 Pyrinomonadaceae bacterium
GCCGAAACGGTTGACTTCACCGTCCAGCCCGGAACGGGTTACGGAGTCGGCTCACCCAGTTCGGCGAGTGCAACGATCAACAATACGCCGGATTCAACGCCGCCGGTGATCACGCTCATTCCGAATGTGAACATGACGTTGTGGCCACCGGATCACACGTACAGGTCGATATCGGTTACGGACTTCGTGGCTAGCGCCAGTGACAACTGCGACGCCAGTGTTGACATCAACGATGTCTACATCACGAAGATCACGAGCGATGAGGCTGAAGACGGAGCCGGTGACGGAAATACATTGAACGACATCGTCATCGCGGCTGATTGCAAGACAGCTCAGTTGCGGTCCGAACGTTCAGTGCTCGGCGACGGTCGTGTCTACACGATAACGTTCAAGGTCGTAGATTCAGCGGGCAACTTTACGACGGCAACAGCTACGGTAACTGTGCGCACCTCGCCGGGTAATCCAGCAGTCGATAGCGGCGTGGTCTACACGGTTAACAGTGTCTGTCCGTAAGGAGTCGCGAATGATGGATGCGGCCCAACAGCCGCATCCATCTCGCTCTCGCACACATTCACGATCGACGATATCTTGACCTTTATCTTGAAGGAGTTTGATATGAAAAACCTACGCATCTCATTAGTGGTAGCTTTCATCTGCACAGCAGGCTCGCTGACATTTGCATCTGCGCCGACTCTGACGATCACTGTGAACAACAATTCGAGTCGGGAAATTCGCCATCTCTATTTGTCCCCCGCCGGGAACGACAACTGGGGATCCGATCAACTCAACAATTCATCGATCGGCGCGGGAGGCAGCCGGCAGTTAAACGTCTCCTGGGAAGAATCGACTGTTAAGTTGGTCGCCGAGGATCAGGATGGATGTTTCCTGTCTACGACGGTTGCCGCATCCGGCGAACCTTCGTGGACCATCGACAATAACACGTCCCGCAACTGCGGGAACTAACCGGGAGCAGTAAGGACGGCCTCTCTCTGCGTAACTCTGCGTCCTCTGCGCCTCTGCGGTGAATAAGTAGTCAGGCAAGTTCACCGCAGAGGCGCAGAGGACGCAGAGTTACGCAGAGGAGGCCGTTTACATTAGGCCTTCTCACTGTATTCCAACTGCCTTGATGTCGATCTGGTAGATGTCTCCGAGTCCGTTGCGTGTGCCTTTCAGTCTCTTTGACAGCTCCTGATAACTCATGCGTTGCGTGAGTGGGTCGTCAGCGAAACCTCGAGTGCTGGTGAAGAAAAAAGTTTTGCCGTCCGGCGAGACCTTCGGTGCGAATTCTGTCGCCGCAGTGTTGATCTTGTCACCCAGGTTCACGGCCTTGGTCCATGCTCCCTCGCGACGATGGCTAAGGTACAAATCAAACTGTCCTTTGCCGTCTTGCCGGCCTGCGGCGGCGAAGATCAAATAGCTCTCATCCAGAGCAATGTACGGTTCGAATTCGCCAAATGGAGAGTTGATGTTCTCGCCTAAGTTTTCGGCGGCACTATATTTTCCGTCGATCATGGGACAACGATAGATGTCAGTGCGTCCCTTCCCTCCCTCACGATCCGAACCAAAGTAAAGAGTCCCGTCATTGGTGGCCGTGGGGAACCACTCATTACCGGGGCTGTTCACCGGCGGGCCCGGGTTTCGTGGCTCTGACCAACCGGTGTCTGTCTTTTCCATCACCCAGATATCAAGATCGCGACCTGTCTTCCCCGGCGCAGGACGATTAGAAATGAAGAAAAGACGAGAACCATCCGGCGTGATAAACGGGTCAGCGTCAGAATACTGTCCGGAGAAAGGCGCCACCTCCGGTGCACTCCACTTCCCATTCTCCAATCGCGAGAGGGCGATGGTCCAGAAGCTGAAATTCGGCGTGCTCTTGACGAAATAGAGCACCTTACCATCGGGTGTGAACTGCGAGTGTGACTCATACTCAGCCGTAGAGATCACGCCTTCGGCAAATATAGTGGCCACGCCGCTGACTCCCTGGGCCTGCGTTCGGCCCACCCTGCCTGCTTCGCGCGACGAAACTAACAAACAACTGAGAACCAATATCAGGGCGATTCTGAGGATCATCCGTCACCTCCACCGGCCCGGGTGTCTCCTGTCATTCAACTCCGTTTCGTCCATGCCGCGGAATGATATAAGCTTCCATTTCGCAAATCATCCCCCAATACAGATTGAACTGAAACATGTGGAGAGAATTCAATGTACGCAATCATGGGAGCAACCGGCAATACCGGAAGTATCGTTGCAAAGACTTTATTGGGTCGAAATGAGAAAGTGCGAGCGATTGGGAGAAGCGCTGATCGACTCACGCCTCTAACTGCGGAAGGAGGGGAGCCATTTGTTTGTGATGTGAATGATGCGGCTGCACTCACAAAAGCCTTTTCGGGAGCGAAGGCCGTCTACGCGATGATTCCGCCAAGCTCGACCAGCGACGACTATCGCGCCGAACAGGATCGCGTAACTAACGCGATTGCTGAAGCGGTTCAACACGCGGCCGTCGAGTATGTGGTTTCCCTCAGTAGCGTTGGCGCCGACCAGCCACAGGGCACTGGACCAGTCGCCGGTCTGCACAATCTTGAGCAAACACTCAATCGGATTCCAGATCTGAATGTTTTGCACCTGCGGCCAGGTTATTTTATGGAGAACACGCTCGCGCAGATCGGCATTATCAAAACTATGGGACTTACTGCTGGTCCATTACGTCCGGATTTGCTGCTTCCGATGATTGCCACCCGCGACATAGGGAGAGCTGCTGCAAGCGCATTACTTGCTCTTGACTTCACGGGCAAGCAAACGCAGGAACTGCTTGGCGAACGCGATTTGAGCTATGCTGAGGCTGTAACGATCATCGGCGAAGCGATCGGCAAACCGGGACTCAAATACCTCCAGGTGCCGGACCAGCAAGTGCGCGGAGCGTTTTTGCAAATGGGAATGTCAGCGAATGTCGCCGATCTGATTCTTGAAATGTCGGCAGCTCTGAATTCCGGGGTTATGAAGTCATTGGAAGAACGCACTGCTGAGAACACTACCCCAACTTCTTTCGAGACATTTGTAGCGGAGGAATTTGTTCCGCGTTATCGTGGTAAAGCTACGAGCACATAGTGCAGAATCGAACCTGGACCGTAGTACGCCAGATTACAATGAACACCTCCGACGTTCTCGGACATCGCCTCCGCAATCAAAAACTGTCCTCACCGGATTTCGCCGAACCCGCCGAGGTCGTGCGTTGGTTCGGAGCTGTGCAAGCGCAGGATTTTAACGGCGCGAAATGGGCACTCGCGCTGAGAATGCGCGCAGCGAAGAATGCGGTCATACAAAGCGCTTATGATGAAGGTCGAATAGTGCGCACGCACGTGATGCGTCCTACGTGGCACTTCGTCGCTCGCGAAGACATTCGCTGGTTGCTGCAACTCACGGCGCCGCGAGTAAACATGAAGTCGGGTTCGGCCTACCGCATGTTCGAGCTCGATGCTGCAACCTTCAAGCGGTCAAACAAAGTCATTGCAAATGCGCTGAAGGGCGGTAAACACCTGACGCGTTCGGAGCTGAAAGCATTCCTGAACCGCGCCGGTATCGCGGCGGACAATCCGATACGACTCGCGCACATCGTCCTGCGCGCGGAGTTGGATAGAGTGGTTTGCAGTGGTCCAATGGCAGGCAAACAATTTACCTACATGCTTTTTGATGAACGGGTTCCCGCGTCGAAGACGTTCGGTCGCGAAGAGGCTCTAGCCGAGCTCGCGCGACGCTATTTCAAAAGTCATGGTCCGGCTACTGTGCAGGACTTTGTGTGGTGGTCCGGACTGACGGTGACCGATGCCAATCTCGCAATCGAACTGATCGATCGCGACCTGAGGAAGGAGATGGCGGCGGAGAAGTTGTACGTTGGACCACGATCTCGCCGAACGGCGACGCCGTCAAAGTACTCAACTCATCTCTTGCCTGCGTTCGACGAGTACAATGTCGCGTACAGAGCTCGGGACCTTGTGATCGACGGTGGGGCGCCGTTGAGCACCTGGGACGCACTTGGTCCAATGATAATTGTCGACGGGAAAGCTGTGGGTACGTGGAAGCGTGCAGGTAATAAGGTAATTACTTTGAACACGTCGAACGCCTTGAAGACGTCACAGAAGCTTGCGATTGCAACCGCGGCAGAGCGATACACTGCCTTCCTCGCTCCGGACGAACAATGATGCGTCTGTTTCTTCTCACGCTCTTTCTATCCGGCTCCATATCCGCGCAATCCGTGTCTGGTGAGTTGGCCCAGTCTAGCTACACCTTGTTCTCGCCGGATCACCGACTCGAGGTGAGAATTCACGCTGCGGATCGCCTGAGCTACGACGTTCTTCTCAACGGTAATCCGCTCCTTCAGAACAGTGCGCTTTCGCTCAACATCAATCGCGTCAACCTTGGTGCTCAGCCAAAAGTAAGAGCTACCAAACAGCGCAGCGAGAACAAGGAAATCGTTTGTCCAGTGCCTCAGAAATCCGTCCGTATCCGGGAACATTACAACGAACTGAGATTGGAAATGGAGGGCGACTACGCTGTCGTCTTCCGAGCGTTCGACGAAGGTGTTGCCTATCATTTCGAGACTTCGTTGCCGCTAACCGAAGCAAAAGTTTACGCGGAGGAAGTTCGCTTCAATTTCGCAGGCGATTACCACGTTTATTATCCGAAAGAAGATAGTTTCTTCTCTCATAACGAGAGGGAGTTTCTCAATCTTCCACTGAAGCAGATCACACAAACAACTCTGGCAAGCCTTCCGGCCGTGGTAGCGACGAACAATGGCACGAAGATCGCGATTGCAGAATCGGATGTCGAGGACTATCCGGGACTCTGGTTGCGAGGCGCAAATGATAATTCACTCGAGGCGGTGTTTCCACCGTATCCGCTGAAAGAAGAGTTGCGCAAGAACAGCGATCGCGATTTTCAGGTCACGGAAAAGGCCGACTACATCGCGACGACGAAAGGTGCGCGTACGTTTCCCTGGCGGATTCTCTGCATCGCCGAAAAGGATGCAGATCTCATTACGAATCAGTTGGTCTATTTATTGGCAAAGCCTTCACAGGTCCAGGACACTTCATGGATCAAACCGGGCAAAGTGGCCTGGGATTGGTACAACGCGAACAACATCTATGGTGTCGATTTCAAAGCGGGCATCAACACGGAGACGTACAAGTACTACATCGACTTCGCTTCTCGATACGGTATCGAGTACGTAATTCTCGATGAAGGCTGGTACAAGCTTGGAGACTTGCTGACAGTCGTGCCTGAAATAAATATCGAAGAACTAGTCGCCTACGGCAAAAAGAAAAACGTTGGGATCATTTTGTGGGTCGTCTGGAAGACACTCGACGATCAATTCGAGGCGGCGTTCAACCAGGCCGAAAAGTGGGGCGTCAAGGGTTTGAAAATTGACTTCATGCAACGAGACGATCAATTCGTAATGAATTTCTATCACAAGGTATGTCGCGAGGCTGCGCGCCGCCGGATGCTGGTAGATTTTCATGGAGCTATTCGACCGGCGACCATGACGCGTACCTGGCCCAACCTCGTGAATGTCGAAGGCGTGCGAGGGCTGGAGCAAAGCAAGTGGAGCAAATACGCCAATCCCGAGCACAACGTGACTCTGCCCTTCACGCGCATGCTACTGGGACCGATGGATTACACGCCCGGCGCGATGGTGAATAGTGGTCGAGAGAAAAACTTCGCGCCGATCTTCGAGAGGCCGATGAGCCTGGGGACGCGTGTTCATCAGTTGGCCATGTACGTAGTGTACGAAGCACCACTCCAGATGCTGGCCGACTCTCCATCACACTATCTTCGCGAACCCGAAATGATGGAGTTTCTGAAACGTGTTCCAACCGTGTGGGACGAAACGAGAGTGCTCGCAGCGCAGATGGGGGATTATGTCTGCATCGCGCGTCGCAAGGGGCGCGAGTGGTATATCGGAGGGATGACCGATTGGACCAGCAGAACGCTGGAGATCGATTTATCGTTCCTGCCGGCCGGACGTTTCGAGATGGCTACATATGAAGATGGACCAAACGCCGAGAGAATGGGCCAGGATTACAAAATAACAATCAAGGATATCGATGCCAGCAAGAAGCTAAAGATCGATCTCGCATCGGGCGGCGGGTGGGCCGCTCGCATCTATCCGAATTGATTATTTAGCCGCAGATGAACGCGGATGAACGCTG
>JBIOUJ010000075.1:0-3322 GCA_044867025.1 Pyrinomonadaceae bacterium
CGTCCAGCACTCGCTGATTCTTCACGCCATCTTCGAAGTCAGGACTCGGCGATCTTTTCTCGGCAAGCGCCTGCAACAACTCTAAAACCGTATGCGTGAAAGTATGCTCGTAGCCGATGATGTGACCGGGAGGCCACCAGCCTTTCACGTACGGATGCGTTGGGTCAGTGACCTGGATTGTTTTGAAGCCGCTGTTTGGGCCTTTGTCTGAATAGAACTCGAGCTCATTCATTCGCTCCAGATTGAACGCAACGCTGCCTTTGCTGCCGTTGATCTCGAAGCGATTGAAATTCTTGCGTCCTGATGCGTAGCGAGTTGCTTCGATAGATCCGATCGCTCCGTTCTTGAATTTGACGAGTGCAAGCGCAGCGTCATCGACGTCGACATGGGCCATGTTGTCGCTGTTGGCAACAGGGCGTTCACTGACGAATGTTTTGAGCATCGCCGACAGCTCCGAGATCTCGCCCACCAGATAACGTGCCAGATCTACTGAGTGTGAAAAGAGATCTCCCAGCGCTCCGGAACCTGCTTCGGACCTATTCAATCTCCATCGCGTCGGAAACTCGGGGTTGCGTAACCAATCCTGCAAGTACGTCGCTCGATAGTGATAGATGGTTCCTATTTCGCCGTCATCGATCAAGCGGCGCGCGAGCGAAACAGCGGGTGCCCGCCGGTAGTTGTGACAGATCATGTGAACGCAGCCATGATCCTGTGCCGCTTTCAGCATTTTCTCTGCTTCGCCGAGAGAGTTGGCCAGTGGCTTTTCGCAAAAGAGTATTTTTTCTGCCTGGGCCGCAGCGAGTGCGATTGGCGCGTGCGTGTAACCAGGTGAACATATGTCAACAACATCGATATCGTTCCGGGTTACTACTTTCTCCCATTCAGTCGCGTACTCCTGCCAATCGAAGTGGCCCGCAACTCGTTCTACTTCCATTTCATTCCGGCCGCAGATCACTTTCAACACAGGTTCGTAAGGGACATCGAAGAAGCTGCGCACTTGTCGCCAGGCGTTGCTGTGCGCGCGTCCCATAAACCCGTAGCCAATCATTGCGATGTTTAGTTTCTTCATTCAGATTACTCGCGCTATGTACTCAGCGGAACGGAATGCGAGAGCCATGATGGTGAGCACTGGATTGAACCCGCCATTCGTTACGTGAAGCGATCCGTCGACAACAAATAGATTGTCGTGGTTGTGAATGCGTCCCCATTCATCCGTAACTGAATTTTTTGAGTCGCTTCCCATCCGGCACGTGCCGGCCTGGTGCTGTCTTCCGCTCAATATCAGTCCAGGCTGCGTGCTCCAAACTTTTTCACACCCACTCGCGCGCAACCACTGCTCGCCACGTTCGCGCATGAACTCCGCCGCGTCGACCGTAGCAGGATGCGTAGTGCCACTAAGCCGCGCGACTGGAACTCCCCACTTATCGCGCCCAGTATCATCGACAGTCACGCGTCCTTCAGGATTTGGAATATCCTGCACCGGCCCACGAACATGCATCACGCGAGTGTAGTTGTCGCGCATAAATCTCTTGTTCTCCACACCCCAGCGCGGCAGATCCGGTGGCAACGAGTCGTACCAGAAATCTATTGGCGGCTTAATAAAATCATCCGCGAGCATGCCGCCGCCGATGATTCCGGGGTTATCATGATTGAATTGAATAGTCGCGATCGTCACGCCTGGTCCAATCCCATTGAATACTTTCGTCGAAGATAATCCATAAGCACGAGGATAGAGGTGACCCTGGAGATTTCGTCCAACTTGATCGTATTCGTTACCCAGCCCTGTCGGGTGAAACGGAGACCGGGAATTCAGCAGCAGTCGCGCTGATTCGATCGCACCCGCGGAAATGATCACGAGCCTTGAGCGCGCGGTTACTTGTTGTGACGTGCCTGAGGAGTTCACGAAGTAAGAGACACCGGTGACATTTCCGCGGTTATCCGTCTCGATTGCTTCCGCGACTGCTGATGTCTTGAGCTCGCAATTGCCGGTCGCGAGCGCACGCGGGATCACGGTATTCTGCGTGCCCGTCTTCGCATCAGTGGGGCACGCAAAGCCGACGCAGTACTTGCAGGCGATGCACGATGAACGTCCTCCATAAGGTTCGGTATTGATCAATAAAGGAACAGGCGTCGTGCGCCAGCCAAGATGTCGCGCGCCGTTCTCGAGGGCAACGGTCTGTGGGCTCGGCGGCACGGGCGGCAAAGGATAGTTTCGTTTGCGCGGAATCTCGTTTCGAATTCCATCGCCATCACCAGCCGCACCGAGCTCCCATTCTGCGCGTTCATAGAAGGGTTCCAACGTTTCGTAAGTGATGGGCCAATCAGCCAGTGAGCTTCCGTCCGGAACGCCATACTTGCTTGCCATCCGAAAATCATCCGGATGAAAACGCCATGCTTGCGCTCCGTAAACGCGTGTTCCACCTCCGACGCAGGCGGCATTGTTGTGGTAATCAAGCTCATGCGGCTTGACTAATCGAGACCGGCCCTGAGGATCGACGAAGACGCGCGGATTACCAGCCAACTCTGGACCAGCGTTATGGCCGTAGATCGCGAGCCGTTGATTACGCAGGTGATCGCGGCCCACGTCTGCAAAACTCAGCGCGGGACCTCGTTCCAAAAGCAAAACGTGTTTGCCGGCTTCGGCCAGTACGCAAGCGACAATTCCGCCTGCCGCTCCTGTTCCGATGATGATGGCGTCGTATTTCTTCATGAGTCTGCGGGATCTTCAAAACCAGTCATTATCCACGACACACAGCCGCGATTTCCGCCTTGTTGCGGATCGCTGTAATAACCCTCGGCAGTTGTATTCACGAGGATCGTAAAGAAGCGTGACGGCGCCATTGGCCACGAAGTTTCCACGGCTCCGGATTCAATCGCTTCGAGCAGCGAGATCTGCTGGTCATGAGTTAGAACAGCGAACGGCACGTTGTACCGTGCGACTGCCTCGGCGTCGGTTGCGTCAATGCCGGCGACAAACAATTCCGCTTCGTCTGCCAGGTCAGTTTGCAGGAGACGTTCGACGTAATTACAGACACCGGCGTCGTAAGCACCAGGAAAATCGTCAGGGGGAATCAGGCAATCGACAACCGCGCGAAGAGTTTCTGGATTCATGGTCTACTAAGTCACCGTTTAATTACCGCCGAAGGCGTTGGCTAGTTTCAGCCCAGGGTTCGAAGCGCAGCTGTTGATTGTCAAGACATCCTTTACAGTTTGTTTTTTCCCGAGCCGGTTGTAAGCGGCCTTTCTCATTCTCCCCAAGCTTTAGCTTGGGGTCCTCGCTGTCTCCTACGCCTTTCTCATTCTCCCCAAGCTTTAGCTTGGG
>JBIOUJ010000076.1:0-5017 GCA_044867025.1 Pyrinomonadaceae bacterium
TGCGTTCATCCGCGTAAATCTGCGGCTTATCTTGACGTCAGGGCGTTGAAGACAAGCGGGTAAGTGGCCTCTGATTGCGCGCGATACTGCGGGCGGAAGCCGAAGAGAATCACACGACCTTTGCCCATCGTTACTTCAACCAGCGCGGCTTTGCCTTTTATCAAATCACCACCCAACAGCCAGCCCGACAACAACGGATCCTTATCGACCGGATACGACGCGATTATGCGAACATTGGCGGCCGGCACCGTCGCATTCGGATCTTCCGTCACTTCAAAAACCGGCGAGTCTTCAGCCCACGCGATCGTCTCCTTCGGCATTCCCTGTGCGACAGGATGAGTCGTGTCGAGTTGTATGCGTAGAATCGATCCGGGCACATAAAACTCTGTCCGCGGTAAACCGCCGACGACGTTGCGCAGCGGTAACTTGAACTGTTCGATCGCGAAGTTTGAAGCGCGATTCAGGAAGACAGCGGTGCCGCCGGTCTCGATGAAGTCGCGTAGATTTTTGACGCCTTGTGGTCCAAGTCCGCCGGTGTATTCAGGCGGCATTGCGCCGGCTTTATAACCCTCGAGAAGCGTTCGCGCCGGTTGATCCGGAATCAGGAGCACATAGTACTTGACGGTGACGCCTGGTCCTGGTTTGTACACAGTTATGCCCGCGCGAAGTTCTCTATCGCCAAGCGTGCCGTAACGAATCCTCCTGGTATCGAGTATCCATCTGGTCCAACCTTCGTCGTGGGCAGGAACGGAAGATTTGTAGATCGCAAATGCGTCTTTGAGCTGAGTAACTTCCGTTCGCATTCCAACGGTTTCGCCGGCAGGTGCAGTCTGACGCGAATAAGTAAACGGCGCCTTCACAGGATGGACCGTGACGCCCATCAACATCGACAACGTATGCGCCGTGACGTCGTAAGGCGCGATTGGATGACCCGCAGCGTCCCTGAGATTCGGATACCGTTGAACCTCCAACAGTGCTTTCGCAAATGCGCCGTAAGGCTGGTCCATTCTCACGAGCTTTGTTCCCTCTGGAAATGTCTGACGGCCCATTTTGAATGTCGTTCCCTCTTTAGGCAGCGTAGTTTCCACACCACCCCTCGCGAGAATGTCCAGAAGAGATGTAGACGTTGGTCCAGGTTCGATCAGGAAACCGAAAAGCTCACCAGGCCGTCGCGGCCGCACAGCATCTTTGCCTATTGCATAAAAACGCGCCAACCATTGCTCGCGAGTTGCCGCCGCATGGTCCAACAACAGGAACGCCGCTGTTGTCATGTGCTTCGTAATATCACTGAGGCGCCACTCACCACCGGGCCACACTGGTCCAAACTTCGGCGATTCCTTCTGCGGATCGTAACCCTCGCGCGAACGCAGCTCTTCGAGTTTCAACGTCATCGGGCTGGCGATCTTCGCAGACGCCGTTTCAGAAAGAATGCGCGCGCCGGCATGGTAATGAGAATACGCGCGCGCTGGACTCCACGCATCGTACGTCGAATTGGTCGTGATTCCCTGGAAGCCCTGCTTGCGCATCTCACCCGCGATCCAGTTTCCGAGTTGCGTGTATGCAGCAACGATCCGTTTAGGAACATTTGGTTCAACCGGCGGCATGTAAGGCGGGAGGAACAGTCGCGAGCCGAACGCCCCCTGCTGATGTATGTCGTGCACGATCTGCGGATGCCAAACGTTGTGAATCTTGTCGACGGTGAGCTGCGTTTCAACCTGCGTGAACGCGTACCAGTCGCGGTTGTTATCGTGCCCGGTGTACTTATGATAAAGCTCGGGCGGATCCGTTCCTTCGAATGGCGTGTCGAGTGTTTTGTCGTACCAGTTCTTAACAATGTCAACGCCGTCAGGGTTGAGTGACGGAACGAGAAGAACGATCGTGTTGTCGAGTATCTTCTGAATTTCGGGTTCGGTCGACGAGGCAAGCCGGTGAGCGATCAACATGCTGGACAGATACGACCCGACCTCAGTCGAGTGAATGCCGCAAGTGATCAGCACAATGGTTTTTCCACGTCGTATCAGCTCCGCTGCTTTGCGATCGCGCGTGGCGAGTGGACCTAATTTCCGTGGATCGGCAAGCTGGTCCTGGATCTTTCTGAATTCTTCCAAACGCGCGAGGTTTGCGGGCGAGCTGATGACGGCCATCACGAACGGCTTAGCCATTGAGGTGTTTCCGAGCGACTGGAAAAGCACGCGATCGCTGGTGCGGTCGAGCCGGTCGAAATAATCGACCACCTGGTTCCACGAGGCGAGTTTGCGGTCCTCGCCGGGAGTGAAGCCGAGCACTTCTTGTGGGGCTGGAATTTTTGTCTGGGCTGCTACAAGCGGGGCCAGACACATCAAAAGCAGCGGTAAAAAAAGTATTCGGGTTCGCATCGACGGCAGTTTATCCAAATGGCCACGAAAAAGCACAGAAAGTGCCTTGCCCGAGCGCGTGCGGCCCGTGTAAAGTAGCGGCGTTCCAAACCCCTACGCTCTCCCTCGTTTTACAAAACTTGTTGGAGGTCAAACTGGATGTCTAGCGAAAGCATCCCTGCAAACGAGTACCCGGACCGCGTCGGTTTCAAACCGGACAATCCTTACCTGGCGGCTTTTCGACCGTATATCCCGGCCGGAGTCCGGATTCGAGAGCTCACCATATTGCCGTTAATCATGGGGACGGTGCTCGGCATCATCTTTGGTGCGTCCTCGTTGTACCTGGTCCTGAAAGTCGGACTGACGGTCAGCGCTTCGATTCCAGTAGCGGTGATCTCCATCACTCTCTTCCGCGTGTTGTCAAAGTTGGGACTGCGCGACGCCACCATCCTCGAAAACAACATCGTCCAGACAGCAGGATCGGCAGGAGAGTCGATCGCCTTCGGTATCGGCGTCACGATGCCTGCGATTTTGATTCTCGGATTCGATTTGGAACTATCGCGCGTGATGCTGGTAGCTGTGCTGGGCGGTCTCCTTGGAATTCTAATGATGATTCCTTTGCGGCGGGCACTTATCGTCGCTCAACACGGATATCTCAAATATCCGGAGGGTACCGCCTGCGCTGAGGTCCTGAAGGCGGGCGCGTCCGAAGAATCGCGAGCCGCCGCGCGCGAGGGATCGAGAGACACCCGAGTAGTCGACCAGGCTGCCACTGGCGGAAAGACAATCATTTCGGGGTTTGGGCTCGGTTTCCTCTATTACGGTATCGAACAGATTTTTAAGACCTGGAAAGAGTACCCGGGCAAGGTGTTTGGCAGGCCTTTTGAAGGCGGTTCAGTCGCAATCGAAAACAATCCAGCGCTGCTCGGCGTCGGCTACATCATTGGACCACGTATCGCTTCGATCATGGTCGCCGGCGGCGTGCTCGCGTATCTCGTGCTGATACCTGCGATCAAGTATTTCGGTGGCGGTTGGATGACGCCGCTCGCTCCCGAAACAACGCACCTGATCAAGGACATGACCGTCAGCCAGATTCAGAAGGGTTACATTCTTTACATCGGCGCTGGCGCGGTCGCAGCAGGCGGAATCATCAGTCTTTTCCGATCGCTGCCAGTGATTTGGAGCGGCTTGAAGGGCGGTTTGGCTGACCTAAGACGGTCCGGAGCAGGTTCTGACGACAATGCACCACGCACGGACCAGGATCTATCGATGAAGTTTGTGCTGGGCGGAATCATCGCGTTGATGATCGTGATCATGATCGTCCCGCAACTGAACCTGCGCTTCAACATCCTTGGCGCGATTCTAATCATCGCCTTCGGGTTCCTTTTCGTAACTGTTTCGTCCCGGCTGACAGGCGAGGTCGGTTCTTCGTCAAATCCGATTTCCGGAATGACCGTCGCGACGTTGCTGCTTACGTGTTTGGTGTTCCTAATCATCAGTTGGACCGCACCACCGTACTTCGTCACCGCGCTTTCGATCGGAGGCATCGTCTGTATCGCCGCCTCAAACGGCGGCACGACGTCGCAGGATTTGAAGACCGGTTTTCTCGTCGGTGCGACGCCGAAATATCAGCAGATCGCGATTCTCGTCGGCGCGCTAACCTCCGCAATCGCTTTGGGACCAATCCTGCTGGCGATGAATCAGTCAGGCAGTGTTTACGTCCCGGTTGCGCAGACTAAGGACTTCAGCTTCCCGGCAGATTACAAGTTTAGTCGCGATCAGTTTGTGATGAGCGGCGATCAGCCGAAGCAGGAGAGGTTGCAGGGAGGCCAGGCAAGTTTAGATACCAACTCTTATTACGTGGTCCATAAGACCACCACGGATTACGGCCCCGCCGGTCGTTATCTCGTGAACGATCAAGGCGTGCCGGTCTACCTCGCCGATCCTGGAATCAACGGCATCTACGACAAAGTACCGGGCACAAACAACACTGTTGCGAAGTTTACGGCTCCGAAGGCGACGTTGATGTCCTACATCATCAAGGGAATCTTGAGTCGCGAGCTGCCGTGGGGGCTTGTGCTGCTCGGAGTGATGATCACGATTGTGCTCGAGTTGAGCGGCGTGCCCTCGCTCGCATTTGCTGTAGGTGTGTACCTGCCGATTTCAACTTCAGCGCCGATCTTTGTTGGCGGCGTCGTGCGTTGGCTGGTGGACAAATACCTCCGCAAAAAACCTGAGAATCTTAAATTGACGGAGGAGCAGATGGCTGCCGAGACGGACAAGAGTCCCGGCGTGCTGCTCGCCTCGGGTTATATTGCCGGAGCGACATTGGCGGGCGTGATCTTCGCCTTCCTGAATTTGAACGAAAACATTGCGAATCAGCTCAAGGGTTTTGAAGAGTGGGCGCTACATCACAATCCGTTCTTCGAAGGTCCGAATTCAGACGTGTTAGGCATGATTCCGTTTCTGTTGCTCACGATTCTGCTGTATCTCGTCGGACGAGAGCTGGTCTTGAAACCAGGTGTGGTCGCTCGTCGAGAGGAGTGAAAAACTGAAGACTTCTCTGCGTATCTCTGCGTTCCTCTGCGCCTCTGCGGTTAACCGTCCTTTTCACCGCAGAGGCGCAGAGGAACGCAGAGTTACGCAGAGTTGAAACCATGCAA
>JBIOUJ010000077.1:0-8922 GCA_044867025.1 Pyrinomonadaceae bacterium
TCATCTGCGAAAATCTGCGGCTTAAATTCCAGCATTACAGAATTAGCAGGATTAAGTATCATTCAGTTCTCATGCTCAAAAAAACTGCGCCCCTACTTTTTGCTTGTGTTCTTGGTCTGACCTCCGTCACATTTGCTCAGAAACGGGCTAAACAGTCGATCCCGCCCGCAACGCTTTTGCTCATCACCAAAGTGGAAGATGAGCGACGCTGGGACGACGATCTCCGAAACTTGCTGTCGAGTCCGAATGCCGCAGTGCGTCGACGCGCGGCACTTGCAGCGGGACGAATCGGAAACGAAGGCTCTGTAGCTGCGCTTGCCAACCTGCTGGAAACGGACAATGACGCCGGTGTTCGTTCGATGGCAGCGTTCGCGCTCGGCGAGGTTGAATCCCCAGCGGGCGCAAACGTCCTGCTCACGACGTTAAAGAACACAAGCGTGGCGGGAGAACTCCGGGCCAGATCAGTCGAAGCGCTCGGCAAAATCGCGGGTGCTTTGCCAACGGATCAGCAAGCGCGCAAACGTGAACTCGGCGTCGCGATCGTCGACGCACTCAAGTTTGAATTGCAACGACGCGGAACTGCTGATGTGCAAACTATCCTGTTCGGTTTAACCGCAGCGTTGCGATCCGCACAGCCAGATGCTGGTCCCACCATCGCCAGGTTTTTGACCCATTCAAATCCACGTGTGCGTTCAGACGCCGCGAACGCACTGGCACGCCTGCGATTGAAGGACGGCAACGAAGAATTACGAAGACTGCTGACCAAAGACCTCGACGCTAACGTTCGCGCGAACGCCGCACGCGTGCTGGGAATAACGGAAGACAAACAATCGTTTGACGACCTTGTGGTCCTCGCAACGGGCGATCTCGATTCACGCGTCAGAGTCAGCGCCACTCGCGCACTCGCTTCGCTAAAAGATCCACGAGCTGCTGACGAACTACTGAAACACGGCGAGATCCTCAGCCGACGAATATCGACCCGCAGCTTGCCCGCAGAAAACAACGAAGTACTCGAGATTGCGACGACGCTCGGCCGCCTTGTAGCTCAAAACGAAGCTCACAAGGCAGTCGCATTTCTGCGCAAGTTGAGCGAAGCTTTCAACCACTCGGCGCCCGAAGTTGAGCTCGCACTTGTACGCATCGCTCCAGCGGCTTACGTCGCGAGCTTCGGCACCGGCGATCAAGCAAGGCGAAAAGTTCAGGAAACAATTCTTCTCGATTGGCGCTCCGCAGCGGGTGTCGCTGTAGGTCTCGGCGAGATCGCAGCTTTGCCGGAAACAGTTGCGAACAAAGCCCAGCTCGCCGCGCAGGCACAAGCGCTCCTGCGTGCGATGCTCGACTACCGTAACTCAGGTCTAACTATTAACACACTCGTTGCAGTTCATTCTGAATACGCGATCCCGGACGTGCTGCGTGCACTCGCCGCTTTCAAACCTCAAGACCTCGGCACGGTTGCGCAGGCACAGCTCAAGGAAAATGACATCACGATTCAGGAGTCCGCAGCCACGATCCTCGGTAATCTTCCGCCTTCTGAAGAAAACACTCGCGCACTTGCGGCTGCGTGGCCACAAGCTGTGGACGACCCCTCGAACGATGCCGCTCTCGCGATCCTCGGAGCGCTCGCAAAACAAAAGACCGCCGCCGCAAACGAGCAACTCAAGGCAGGTCTCAAATCCGGCGACTACCTCATTCGCCGGCGTGCTGCCGATCTGCTGAAAGCCAACGGCGCCGGTGATTTCAGCTCCGAAGTCGGAACGGTCAAAACACGAAACACAGACGCAGACTACAAACGCGCCCTGGCGCGAGCCGGTAGAAGCGTTCGCGCCGTCGTGACTACCAGCAAGGGTTCGTTTACTATTGAGCTTCTCCCCGAAGCGGCCCCACTAACGGTTGATAACTTCGTTCAGCTCGCCCAACGCGGGTATTTTCGAAACATCACGTTTCATCGAGTTGTGCCAAACTTTGTGATTCAGGGTGGTGACCCGCGCGGCGACGGCAACGGCGGGCCGGGATATTCGATCCGCTGCGAGATCAACCAGGTACTTTACGATCGCGCGGCTGTCGGAATGGCACTCTCCGGCAAGGACACTGGCGGTTCGCAGTGGTTCGTGACACACGCGCCGCAACCGCATCTCGATGGCGGATACACGGTATTTGGTCGCGTTGTAATGGGAATGGACGTTGTCGATAAAATCGTACGCGGCGACGTGATTCAGTCGATTGTAATTAAATGAGGCCACACAGAGACACAAAAGTATTCGCAGCACTCTTTGTGCTTCTGTGTGGCATTACTCTTAATGCGCAGGAAAGACACTCGTACAAGATCGATCTGAAGATCGACTTCGACAAGCTCACTTACACCGGAGTAGAAAGAGTTCGCTGGGTCAATAGTAGTGAGAAGGCGACTTCGATCGTCTATTTTCATCTTTATCCAAACCTGCGCACCAGCGATCAGCAGCAGTTGGACTCCGATGAACCGCGGATCGATATTCTCGAAGTGCGCGCCGGCGCCGACGATTCACCACTCTTCATCTCAACCGACGATCAGGGCACAACGCTCCGTGTAAACCTCCGCGAGAACGTTGCACCTGAAGCCTCGACGGAAATCGTCATCAAGTTCAAAGGCTCAGTACCCGAAATCGATCGCGACGAAACAAGCCTTACAACTCACGTCGTCAAGCAGGTCAGCGCCGCGCTGCGCAGCGATCGAGAAACGCGACGCGCGCGCGATATCAACTTTCGCTGCCGCGGGGTGATGCTTCTCGGCGCCGCGTATCCAGTGCTCGCGGTCCGCGATGGTGACGACTGGCGACGCAAGGTCGAACCAACTGTCGGCGACTTTATCTTCAACGAAACTGCGGATTATGAAGTCAACGTCGCAACCAATCCCGGAGTGGAAGTATTCACCTCAGCAACTGAAACGGGAACCAAAACCGAAAAGGGCCAAACGTTCACCGCCTCCGCCTTGCGCGACTTCGCGATCCTTGCCGGACGCGGTCTGCGCAGCGAACACACTGAAGTGAACGGCGTCAACGTAAGATCGATCTATTTGGCAGAACATGAACGAATCGGTAAACGCGCGTTGGTCGTTGCTGCAAATGCGTTGCGAGTGTTCACGTCATTGTTTGGACCACTGCCGTTCAAGACGATCAGCGTTGCGGAAGCGCCGCTTGTCGCCGGTCTTGGGAGTGCTGAGTTTTCAGGTCTCAACGTCATCGCGAGCGCGTACTTCGTAGACTTCGATTCGCCCGCGGTGCGAAATCTTCCGGAGATCATTCGCGAGCAGCGTCCGTCAGTCGAGGAAAGCCTCGAATGGACGGTAGCGCATCTCATCGCACACCAGTGGTGGGGCGCAGCGGTCGGCAACGATCCCGCGCGTGAGCCGCTGCTCGACGAAGCACTCGCGTCGTGGTCGTCGCTGCTCTACTACAAACGTACCTACGGCGACGAGAAGGCGGCGGCTGTTTTGAACGATCAAGTCCGCGGTGTCTATCGTCTGTACCGGACTTTCGGTGGCGACGACATGGACGCCAACCGCCCCTCTCGCGACTACCGCAACACGTTTCAGTACGCAGCGATCGTCAGCGCAAAGGGCGCGCTGATGTTTGTCGACCTGCAAAACACGCTCGGTGAAGAGAAGATGTTTTCCGCCCTCCGTAACTACTATCAAGCCAACCTCTACGAGATCGCCCAACTCGAGGACTTGCGGATCGCGCTTGTCGCCGAAGCTCCGGTTGAACAAAGGCGAATGATTGGACGTACATTTACCCGCTGGCTAACCGCGAAGCGAGGCGACGAAGACATCGCACCCCCGGATCAGGAGCTGGCAACAACGCTGGGCATCGCCTCCGGCAAACAAACTCCCCAAAAATCGGGTGACAACCCCTTCAACGCAGTTGCGAAAGTAGGGAAGTTTTTTTGGCAGCAGGTAACACGTATTCGATGAAAGCTCTTAATTTTGACGATCTCGCACTTCGGCGGAACTCGACTCCTCGAACAACACACCTGGACAAAAGCCTGGACCGGTTGGGATGGATCATGGACGATCTGTTCCGCGTACCCGTGCTTGGCTGGCGATTTGGACTGGACGCTCTGATCGGACTCATTCCCGGTCTCGGCGACACGGCGACCTCGCTCGTTTCGTTCTACGTCCTCGCCGCAGCCGTGCGTTACAGAGTTCCAAAGATCACGATGCTCCGCATGGGTCTGAATATCGGGATTGACTACTTAGTCGGTTCACTGCCGTTCGTGGGCGACGTCGTCGACGCGTGGTGGAAGTCCAACCAGAAGAACCTCGATTTACTGCGAAAGCGAGCGACGGTTTCGGCGGCAGAAGCTCGAGAAGGACGAACGAGCGACTGGGTCTTTGTCGGCGGAATTATAGTGGGATTAGTGGCACTGGCAATCGCCAGTGCCTTCGTAAGCTTCTATCTGCTGCTCCGGCTTACCGAATTACTCGCCGGGATTGGCAACTGAAACGACTGGTTCCTGTGCCGGCAAAATGCGTCCGATTGCGGCCACCACCATATCGAAGCCGCGCGCACCCGCGGCAAAGCTTCTGAGTTTGCCCTCCGCGTCGAAGAAGTAATACGCGGGCACGTATCCCTCGTCGTTCAGAAATGCGTCCCTCAGTTTAGCTCTGTGATCCAGGGCGACAGGCTCGGTCATTCCGAGCGTGCTGATTTGGTCGCGCACGCGTTCGGCGTCCAAATCTGCCTTGTACATCGGCATGTGAACACCGACCACACGCAAACCCTGATCGCGCTTCGTATCGCGTAACTGTGCTACGCGCGGCATGTTTTCTTTGCAAATACCACAGCTCACCGACCAGAAATGGACCAGCGTCGGATGTCCCAAAGCTTCGGCTTCCGCGTGGGCCTGCGTACCATTAAACCATTCCGTTGCGCCTTCAAGGCTCGGCAACTGTGCTCCAATCTTCATTCCCATCTTCTTTAATCCCTGATTAGCCGTACACAGATTACACAGATCGATCTGTGTAATCTGTGTACTGGATTGATTAGTTAAGCGTCTTGTCGCCGGGCTTCCACTCCGCCTGGCAAAGACCACCGGTCTGCAACGCCTTGATAACTCGCAGCGTCTCTTCAGCCGAACGGCCAACGTTCAGATCGTGAACGACCTTGTAACGAAGAATGCCTTCCGGATCGATCACGAACAGGCCGCGCAACGCGATGCCGCGATCTTCAATCAACACGCCGTAGTCGCGCGCAACGGTCTTCGTTGCATCCGCCGCCAACGGGTACTTCAAACCCTGAACACCACCATTCTCGCGCGGCGTGTTCAACCAGGCGCGGTGTGAATAGACCGAGTCAGTCGAAATACCGATGACGTCTGCCCCGATGTCGGTGAAATCGTCGTAGCGATCGCTGAAGGTCGTCAATTCAGTCGGGCAAACAAAAGTGAAATCAAGTGGATAGAAAACAAGAACGAGCCACTTGCCTCTGTAATCAGAGAGTTTCACTGGTTCGTTCAGTTTCTCGATGTTCCTCGTCGAGGCCATTTCAAAATCCGGCGCCGGCTGGCCCACCTGCGCTTTTTCTGTTGCTACTGCTGCTGCTGCTGTCATGTATCCTCCAAGTTAGTTTGAATTAGTTCTTAATTAAGCCCGGGAGCTATTCTTTTGATAAGCCCCGCAACAATCCTGACAACGTCCCCTCAGCGTCAAATGAACACTCTGAGGCTGGAAGTGTGATTTTCGCGCCGCTGCGGACATGAGCTTGGCGGTGTCCGGCAGATCGAAGTCGACCAGCTTTCCGCAATCGTTGCAGATGGCGTGGTCGTGACGTTCCGTTTCGCGATCGTAGCGGCTGGCGCTATCGCCAAAATTGATTTCGAGAACCAGCCCGGCGTCCTTCAGGTAACGCAACGAGTTATAGACGGTTGCGTAGCTAATACTGGGCAAGCGCCGCCGGGCAGCCTCAAAGATGTCGCTGGCGGTCGGGTGGTCATCCCGCTCCTGGATGACCTGGTAAACCGCCTCTCTTTGCGGCGTCAGCTTCGGTTTTGGCGCGATTACTTTCGGTACTTTCGTTAGTTTCACGATGGATTTAGACTAATTCTAAATCTTCGGATTGTCAAGCGAGGGGTGCCGGCGAACGAAATCGACGATCTTGTCGACGTAGCTTTCAAACGGAGGGCATTTGATGCCGTGTGGGGCGAGCAGTTGTTGCGCGTGGGTGGAGTCGTAGAGTTGTTTGACGAAGAAATAAGGCACGGCGTGATGCGGCAAACCCGTGATTCTCGGCGACGGCGGTAACATTAGAAAACGGTAGACCAGCGATGCGGGCGCCGTAATACGTGAGTGTCGACCGTCAATCGACTTGGCGATCGCGTTGAACAGATCCGCCGTGGTCAGTGGCGACGGATCTGCGAGTTGTAATGTTTTGCCAACTGCCTTGTCATCGAAGGCCAGCGCTGCCATCGCGTCGACGACGAAATCCACGGGGACAAGATTGAGGCTTACTTCCGGGTTTCCGATGTTGATGAGCGAGAGGCCGCTCGGCCAACGCAGGAGATAGAGAATCAGGTAATAAACACCGTCGTACTTACTCGTTTCGCCTGTTCGTGAATCACCGCAAACAACAGCCGGGCGGTGGATCGTGATTGGCAGTTCGTTCTTCGCGGTTTCGACTTCCAATTCGGCGAGGTATTTCGATTCTTCGTAGAAGTTACGATAACCAGCGTCGTGTCGCAGCTCCGACTCGAGGATCACGCCTTCGCGTCTTCCGGCAACGTAGCAGGTTGAAACGTGATGGAACTGTCGAAGATGCGGCATTGAACGAACAAGCTCGAGGACGTTGCGAGTGCCGCCGGGATTCACACGAAGCGCGAGGTCGCGTGGAACAGCGAGATCGTAAATTGCGGCGAGGTGGAAAACGCGCGTGGTTTGTTGTTGGACTAACTCGAGATCGTGTGGGTTCAGCGCCAACCCAGGCTCGGTGATGTCACCTTCGACGACTTGGAAGTCATTTCTGCCGGTGAGCTGAGCAATCCGCGCGATCTCTTCGGTCGCGCGGGTTCGCAGCGACGGCTGAACCAGTAAGACGAAGCCTGAGTCCGTACGTGCGAGACGTTCGAGCAGGCGATTCGCAATAAAACCTGGAAACCCGGTTATGAATAGTGTTTCTCTATCCGGCATTGAATACCCTGAGTATAATTCAGTCCTAATCTCTGCGTATCTCTTCTAGCCGCAGATTTACGCAGATGAACGCAGATGGGATCTGCGTTCATCTGCGTAAATCTGCGGCTTCGGAAGGTCAGACTATGAACCGTCATATGATGTTTGCGCGTAGAACAGCGCTGGCTTTAGCTCTCTCGCTCGCCGTGATCTTTTCCATCGCGGCCCAACAGAAGACCGAGTGCAACGTTAAGGTAACGCTGCTTCAGGTTAACGACGTCTACCAGTTCGCGCCCGTCGATCAAGGTACAAAAGGCGGCCTCGGCCGCGTCCTGACACTGAAGAAATCCATCCAGCAGGAAAACCCAAACATGCTGTTCCTGATGGCCGGTGACACGATATCGCCCTCGGTCGAATCGATCACCTACAAAGGCGCGCAGATGATCGAAGCGTGGAACAGTGTGGGTCTCGACTACGCCACGTTCGGCAATCACGAATTCGACTTCGGACCAGACGTGCTGAAAGCGCGAATCAAGGAGTCGAAATTCGGCTGGGTGGCGGCAAACGTCATCGACACAACGACCAACAAGACTTTCGCCGATGTTCCACCGTACGTGGTTCGAGAATTTGGCGGCGTGAAGATCGGAATCTTCGGCCTGGTCCTGCCGGAAACAAAAATCACTTCGAAGCCAGGGAACAACGTCGAGTTTCGCAATCCGTGTGACACCGCAAAAGAGATGGTGTCGCAACTGCACGCGCAGGGAGTGAAGGTCGTGATTGCGTTGACTCACTTGTCGATGCGTGAAGACAAGGAAGTCGCTCGTTGTGCTGACGTCGATTTGATTATCGGCGGTCACGAGCACTCATTACTCGAATCGCATGCAGGCTCGGCGCCGATCTTCAAGATGACGTCCGACGCGCGCGAGCTCGGTCGAATCGACCTTAACATCTCTCCGACAACCGGCGAGCTCGACAGCATCGATTGGAAAGTGATCCCAGTCGACAGCACCACCCCGGAAGCGACTGAATATTCCGCAATCTACAAGAAATACGCGGCACTGCTCGCCGAGCTGGCGAAACCGATCGGCCGCACAACCGTGAAGCTCGATGCGCGCAGTGCTGAAAACCGTAACCAGGAAACAAACGTCGGCAACTTCATCGCGGACGCGTTTCGCCGATCGCTGGCGTCCGACGTGGGCCTGATGAATGGCGGCTCGGTTCGCGCCGATACAATTATTGGACCAGGAAGGTTGACGACGAGAGATCTCCTGTCGATCCTGCCTTTCAAAAACAGTCTGGTTAAGATCGAAATAACAGGAGCAACACTCCGCGCGACGCTTGAACATGGCGTGGCTCGTAGTGCGGAAGATGCCGAGCCCGGACGCTTTCCGCAGGTGTCCGGCGTTCAGTTTTCGTTCGATGCGCGGCGGCCGGCCGGGTCGAGACTTGTCGATGTAAAAGTAAACGGATTACCCTTGGACGACGCGAAAAACTATACGTTGACGACGACGAGCTTTGTAGCGATCGACGGTGGCGATGGTTATTCGATGCTCAAAGGCTCGAAGGTAATAGTTCCACCTGACAAAGCGCCGCTTGATGTCGACGTCGTAAGGAAGGCGATGATCAACACCGGGAAACCAATCGCGCCGAAGGTTGAAGGACGCATAAAACGGGTGGACGCGGCGCAGAAGTCGAGTTCATCTGCGGTTCCAGATCTACTTACAATCTGAACTCGACTTCTGCGCCGCGTCCACCCGTTTTATGCGTCCTTCAACCTTCGGCGCGAT
>JBIOUJ010000078.1:0-21170 GCA_044867025.1 Pyrinomonadaceae bacterium
AAGATAAGCCGCAGATTTACGCGGATGAACGCAGACCAGATCTGCGTTCATCCGCGTAAATCTGCGGCTTATCTTGAACTTTCCATGCGGACAGGCGTATAACTGCATTACGCCGGGCGCTAGAAACTAACCCCAGCACCTCGGCAGACCGATGGTCACCCTTCTTTTTACTGCGGTACTTGTTTTAGGCCTAATCGCTATAGCCATTTATTTCTGGCAGAAACCCGCGAATACATCGCAATCCATCGAACCGCTGCCACCGTACCAAGCTCAGGGCCTCTTCTCTGATTTCAGACTTAATGAGCTTCAACCTGCAACAGCAGATCAACTTTCAACAGACGACAAGAAAGTTACAACGGACGATTTCGAACAGGCGGTCGAGGCGATCCGTTTTTTCCAAAAATCTCCGAACAGAAGCTCAACAGCAAAGCTGCTGCACGTCACTGCTCTTACCGACGACGCGAAGAATTACGGAAGAGCGATCGAACTGGTGCTCATGTCGTGGCGAGACGGCAGCCTCGCGGACATGTCCGCGAAGGATCTTCAAACGTTATTGAACAGTGAATACTGGGTGCTCTCGTCGAGCGCCCGCACGTCCGGAGCCGGCTTTGTTTTGAAACGTACCCTTTCGAATGCAAATCGTGAGCTCGAAAGTACAAACAACAAATAACCCTCAACTGCCCATATTGGGTGAAAGAGATAACCATGGAAAACTTTGACCTTGCATCGCTGCTGCCAGTGCTCGTTGTAGCGTTTATTGTTTTGATCTTTTTCCTCATCATCGTGAAGCGTATCTTCGTTAACGTCGGCGCGCGCGAAATCGCGATTAAAGAACGAAGATACCTCGGAGCCAAGATGCCGCCCGGACGAGTGGTGGCCACGGAAGGCGAAGTTGGTATTCAGGCCGACGTGCTTAAGCCCGGTTTGCATTTGATCAAGTTTCCGTTCGAAAAAGTCGTGCGCAAAGTGCCGCTCATCGAAATCGGCGCCGACGAAATGGGAATCATTGAAGCGGTTGACGGTGAACCGATGCCGCCAGGCCGCATCTTCGCGCCAGACCGCGCGCAGAATGCGCACAACAACTTCCAGGATCCGATCGCGTTCATTAAACGAGGCGGAGTAAAAGGTATCCAGCTCCGCACGCTTCCGCCGGGACTGTGGCCCATTCACCCTTACCTGTTCCGCGTTTCAGTTGCGAAGGCGACGATGATTCCCCAGGGCAAAGTCGGTGTCGTGACAGCCGCGGACGGCGATCCTCTCGATCCCGGCCGTTTGCTCGGCAAGGCGATCTTGGACCATCGTAATTTCCAGGACGCCGAACAATTCATCGCGTCGCGCGGACAAAAGGGACCGCAAGTCGATATTCTTACGCCCGGTGTCTATCGCATTCTGATCCAATCCGGATCGATCGAAGGAAACAGTGAAACGAAACCGGGTCTCTTTAACATCAGGCTCTTCGACGCGACCGTCATTAACGAGAATCAAATCGGTCTCGTCGAGGCATTGGACGGCGCGCCGTTGAATCCGCGCGACTACGTCGCTGAGTCGATCACGGGTCACGACAACTTCCAGGACGGACATGAGTTCATCGGCAGCGGCGGTCAGCGTGGTCCACAAAAAGACATCCTGTTGCCGGGCACCTACTACATCAATCCGCTGCTGTTCAAAGTAATTCCTGAAACAGCAAAGGAGATTCAGCCGGGTGAAGTTGCCGTCGTCGTGTCAAACGTCGGCAAGGATCCTTCAGAAGAAGTGCGTCGAGGCATGGCTGAGAAGGTTCGCCAGAGAATGGAACGCGAAGAGCTCGAACAAGTGCAGGAATCGGCAGAGCGGCTAGACATGATGGACGACACACGCACAGTCGAACAGATCAAAGCCGATCTGATGACGGGCGATCCGGCGGATCGACGTCTCGATGAGGGCGCGCACGAAGCTTACGTCGTACCGGAAGGTTACCGCGGCATTCAGGAAACAGTCGTTGGCCCAGGTCGTTACTACGTAAACACACTGGCAATCACCCCGATCGTGATTCCAACAACCAACCAAACGGTCGAATGGACCGCAGGCGAAGTTGCGAACACGTTCAATCCGTTTGAGGTGATCTCCAAAGACGGTTTCACGATGCAGTTGGAAGTGCGTGTTGTGTTTCGCGTGAAGCCTGAAGACGCACCTTTCATGGTGGCGAAGATAGGCGGCATCGAACGCTTGATTCAAAACGTGATGCATCCGCTCATCGACTCGATCTTCCGCAACCAGGCGTCAGAATCGTCGGCGATGGCGTACCTGCAAAACCGGCACGAAGAACAGGAGCGCGCGGAAGCTCGTGTGCGAGCACACTTGCTCAAGTATCACGTCGACGTAGTGAACGTGCTCATCTGTCACATTCATCTGCCGGAAGAGTTGATGAAGACTCAGACTGAGAAGATACTCGCCGAGCAGCGTCAGAACATGTACAACGCTCAGCGTGAGGCGGAAGAGAAACGCATTCAACTCGAGAAGACGAAAGCTCACGCCGACAATCAGAAGGACCTGATGGCTGCCACTGTCGGCGTCGAGATTGCAAGCAAGCGCGCCGAACAGCGCAAGGCCGAGGGCGAAGGCGAGGCGCATTACATCCAACAGACCGGCCGGGCCGAAGCGGAGAAGGTCCGCTTGATGGGTGAGGCGCAAGGTGTCGCCTATCGCGAGCAGGTCAACGCGCTCGGTGCTCAGGGTGTCGCGCTGGTTGAGACGTTGAAGGTCATCGGCGAGAAGGGTGTTCGCATCACACCTGACGTGATGGCTACCGGCGGTGGTGCTGAAGGCGGCGGCGGACTCGGTACGTTGCTGCTTTTGAACCTGTTCCGCGATCGGCTCAATGTGCCAGGACCAAACGGTGAAAAAATAACCAGGTAGGGCCACAAAAAGGCACAGAAGAAACAAAAGTAAAGCCGACATGAGTTAGTCTTCTCATGTCGGTTTTTATTTTGTGTCTTTGTTTGTGCCTTTTTGTGGCGCTACTTTTCCAGGTACATCTTTGCCGCCATCTTCGTCAGCTTCCAAACCCTGGACCACGCAATTCGATTCTCACCATTTTCACGTCCAGTCAGCTTGTCGAAGATTAACTTCCTGAAAATCCGCCCTTCGCGTCTGAGCATAAATTCCCGCGCGAATGGTTTGGCGGTTTCGAAGAAGCTGAAACCGGGATCGGTCACGACGCCAATGCCCTCGAGCGTCATCAGTGCGCGCATGATGTAAGTGAAGTTCGACGGTAACCGGAATGGGTACTCGTAGATCACTTCAGCAAGGTCGTACGTAAGCTCTTTGAAGTTAACTTCGCCGAGCCTGAGATTGAGGTAGTGGGTAAAAAGACTCTCCACCACAGGACGAACCGTCTCGGGATCGACTCCGGGCTTCAGGAAGTTCAGGTTGATGATATCCTGACCCAAACCACGCACGTCGCGGCCGACGACGTGGAAGAAGGCGTCGATCATCTGCGTTTGGAGTTTCGGGCTGATGCGTCCAACCATTCCGAAGTCGAAGAATGCGAGATGACCGCTGTCCATCACGAGCAGGTTCCCCGGATGCGGGTCGGCGTGGAAGAAACCGTCTTCGAGCAGTTGCTTCAGGTACGTGCGAATCAAGAGCCGGTTAACTTTGACGGCCGAGATCCGGTGCGCTTTCAGCCCTTCGATGTCTACGACCTTTGTACCGCGAATAAAGTCGAGCGTGAGAACGCGCGTGTTCGTGTGTGACCAGAACACCTTCGGAACGCGTATCGCGCGCCACGTGCGAAAGTTGTAACGAAAACGATCTGCATTACGCCCCTCTTTCACGTAATCCATCTCTTCAAAGATGGTCGAGTAAAACTCGCGCAGCATTCCTTCCCAATCAGCGTTCTCATTGGCTTTTGGGAAGAACCGATTCGTGAGCTTCACCAGGCGAAACAGGATCGCGACGTCGAACGCGATCGTTGCTTCCAGGTTTGGACGTTGAACTTTGACGGCGACTTCTTCGCCCGTTGCCAAACGCGCCCGATAGACCTGTCCGAGCGAGGCTGCGGCGATCGGTTCGCTGTCGATCTCCGGATACGCTTCGTGAACACTGCGGCCTAATTCAGATTCGATGATGGCAAAAGCTTCCGCTGTCGAGAACGCAGGCACCTGGTCCTGCAACGTCGCCAGTTCCCGCACGTATTCCAGCGGCAACAAGTCCGCACGCGTGCCGAGCGCCTGGCCGATCTTGATGAAAGTTGGACCAAGACCGATCAACGACTCACGCATCCACACGGCCTGCTTCTGAAGTCGAGCTTGCTTTCGAGCAGAGCCTTCGACGCCGCGAAAAACCACGTAACGCAACACGCGTATGAACCCGTCAAACGCCCCGTAAAGCTGCGCCCTGGTCCAGGCTTTGAATCGCGCGCGGCGTCCCTGTTCGCGCGCCATTTCTCGAACTCTCGCCACGGCGCGGCGATTGAAGTCTGCACGGACGTCATAAGTATCGAGAAATAAATACAGCGAGAACAGTCCGAGCACGCGCGCGACTCTCGCGGCGCGCAACCAACCACGCAACCCGCGCCCGGCCAGAAGCTGATCGACGAAGTCTTCCGTCAGAGGCGGAACCTGTGCCGCCGGCTTGTGTACCTGCGGCGCAGCGGTTTGCAGGCCGTTTCCATTCGGTTCTGTTCTCTTAACAAGTGATTGATTCGTTGCCATTCTTATTTATATTACCGAGAGCATGTGCTTCGTGCCCGCTCGCTCGAAGTAATTATTCGCGCGCTGCACATCTCTCGCAATCTGCGATTTCAATTGGTCAATTGAGCTAAACTTCCGCTCGTCACGCAGGCGATACAAGAAACGGACGCGCACAACATCGCCGTAAAGATCGCCGTCCCAGTTCATTACGAAGGTCTCGACCGAAGGTTCCGACGCATCGCCAAACGTCGGTCTGAGGCCCACATTTGTTACGCTTCGTCGCCATTGTCCATCTATCAAAGTCCCCGTCACGTAAACACCATTCCGAGGTATGACGCGGTTATGTGGGTGCAGGTTGGCCGTCGGAAAACCGAGCTGATGACCGCGCTCCGAGCCCCGCTCCACGCGCCCTTCGACACCATACGGACGGCCCAACATACGTCGCGCGCGGTTTACATGCCCACACGCCAGCAGTTCGCGAATCTTGCTGGAGCTGACTCGACTGCCACGCAGCGTGACCTCCGGCACTTCACCTGCCACAAAGCCGAGCTCGGCACCAACGCGCCGGAGCAGTTCGATGTTTCCTTCGCGGTTGTGACCAAACGCAAACCCCTTGCCCAGATAAACCTCTTTCGCGTGCAGACGATCGATGACTACATCGCTAAGAAAATCAGCAGCACGAATCCTCGAAAACTCTTCCGTGAAACGCACCACGATCGTCTGTTCGATTCCAAGCACACCAAAGCCTTCGATCTTCTGGTCGAACGTCTGAAGTAACGGAGGCGCCGATTCGGGATGCAGGACAGCACGCGGATGCGGATCGAAAGTAATGACAGTCGGCACGGCACCGACCTCACGCGCTCTCTCGACAACCGTGCTCATGATCAACTGATGACCGAGATGCAGACCATCAAAAACCCCGAGCGTGAGCACCGTCGGCCGTTGAATGTCCGCGTTGTCAGTTCCGTGAAAGAGACGCATCACTCGACAACCAATCCGTCGTAAGCGAACTCGACGCCCGCCGGGAGTCTGGCTGAGTCTCGCTCGTGTTTGATGTCGTGGGCAATATGAGTAAAGAAAGTGCGACGCGGTTTCAACTCATCGACGTACTCGAGCGCTTTATCGACCCACAGGTGTGTCGGGTGTTGGCGGAAGCGCAGGCAATCGAGCACAAGCACGTCCAAACCGCGTAAGGCGTCGCTTGTCTCACGCGGGATCTCGCTGAGATCGGTGAGATATGCAAAGTCGTTGAAGCGATAAGCGATCACGGGGAGTCGACCGTGAATCACTTCCAAGGGCGTTATTACCAGTTCACTACCGATGCAAAAGCTTCCGCCCGGCGTGACAGTGTTTGGAATCACTTCCGGCAGGCCGCCACCAAAATGCGAGGGTTCGAAGATGTACTTGAAGATCCGTTTGATATCGACCCAAGCGCGCTCGTTTGCAAACACGCTGAGCGCACCAAAGCGAAAGTTCAGCGGTCTGATGTCGTCCAGACCAAAAATATGATCCGCGTGACAGTGAGTGATTAGAACCGCGTCGAGACTTTTCAATCCGAACCGCAGCGCCTGCTGTCGAAAATCAGCAGACGTGTCGACCAGCACTGTGCGTCCGGCATGTTCGATGATGACTGAAACTCTCAGACGCTTGTCGCGAGGGTCGTCTGATGTGCAGGTCTCACATTCACAACCGATTGATGGGACGCCCGTGGAGGTTCCGGTGCCTAGGAAGGTGAGTTTCATCTCCCCCCAGTGATGTCGCTGCCGGTAAACTTGCGCGCCTGCTGCGGCGAATTAGCCAGTGACACGTATTGCATCCGCAGATCCGCCAGCAGGCCCTCGATCATTCGTTTCTCCTGAGGTGTCAGGTTGCCTGCGGTCTTCTTTTCGAGCATGCCGAGCACGTCGATCCAGTGTTTACCCAGGTCGACGTCAACTTCACGCTGGTGCGTGACGGGATGTTCTAACATCCCGAGCGCGGAGGCAGCATTCGATGCGATTGACATCACAAAGCTCATGAAGCTTGCGGGATCGCGCGCGTCCGCAAGGTCTTCCGCGCTGAACTCTTCCTCAGGCTCTTGCTCCGGCTCTGGAAATGTTTCCGCGTCAGTCGCGGCGGCGGTTTCCGCTACCGCTGGTTCGGCGGCGGCTGCGGCCGCAGCAGGCTCGGGCGCCGGCACCGCCTTGGGTTCAGGCTTCTCTTCTGGAGGCAGATCTCTCGGGCTGCCGTCCGAATTAAACAGTCTCCGGTCAGTAACTTTAAAAGTTGGTTGATCCTCGTCCATGGCGTTATTAAACCATAAACTTTAGACTACCTCCATGCCTGCCACATTCAACGGTTTAGTAGCTTTGATGGATCGGTTGCGCTCGCCAAACGGCTGTCCATGGGACCGCGAACAGACCTACGCCACGCTCGCTCCGATGCTTCTTGAAGAGGCATACGAAGCTTTCGAAGCGGTGGAAGACGCGCGCGAAGGCCGTCCCGCGGAATTGTGCGACGAGCTGGGCGACCTGCTGTTTCAGATAGTCTTTTACGCGCAGGTCGCGAAGGAGCGCGGCGAGTTCACGATCGACGACGTCACCAGTGCGATTCACAACAAGATGGTTCGCCGTCATCCACACGTGTTCGGAGACGTCACTGCGGAAGATGCGGCAACGGTGTTGATGAACTGGGAAACAATGAAGGCCGAGGAACGACGGGCCGCAGGAAAAACTGAAGACACGAACGCGTCACTGCTGACCGGCGTTTCGTCGAAAGCTCCGGCGTTGATGGAGGCACATCAACTCTCGACGAAAGCCGCCCGTGTAGGTTTTGACTGGAAATCCGTCGACGACATTTTCGACAAGTTGCAAGAAGAGATCGAGGAGCTGCGTGCGGCGATCAAGGATCATTCAGCACTCAAGGACGAAGCGAACCACGCTCGCGTGAGAGAAGAGATCGGCGATCTGCTGTTCGCCGCGACTAACATCGCGAGGCACATGCAGGTTGAACCGGAAGCAGCTTTGAAGTTGACGAATCGAAAGTTTCGCCGTCGCTTCGAGTACATCGAGAACGCATTACACGAACGTAAGCAGCCATTCGACCAGACGTCAATTGATGAGCTGGAGGAGTTGTGGCAGGAGGCAAAGAAAGCCACAGATTACACAGATAAATCCGCGTAATCTGTGGCTGGGTTTTCGCTAGTCGTTGAGCCGGATCGATCTCAGGATCGTCTCAAACGCACTTTCAAAGTTGCGTTCGTTCTGTGGCGCAACGGCAATCATGTAGAACACTTGCCCGTCTCGCAGTTGCGTCGTGATCAGTCTCACATTCTCCGGACGTCCCGTGGCTTCGTTGACGTTACTCAGCGTCGTAAACAGCGCGGTACGCCCTGACATCGTGGTTCGCTGCTGACCACCAGTCGCACGCAGATTGTTGTTTCCCTGCGCAAAACTGTTTACCAGTTCCTCAGTTGCACGCTGCAAATTGCGGTTGTTGGTCTGAGCAACACCGAAACTCGCTCCATGCGTGAAAACAGGCTGACCGTTGATTTGGCCGTACCCACCTTCCGGTACAAACCAGACTGCATTTCCTTCATTGACCTCGCGCCAGTTGCTGGGAACACTCACTTGCACGCCGCCATTGAAGATTGAAACCGTCTGGAAGCGCGATGACGGATACTGAACACGTCCGCTCGGCGGATTGTTCGGGTAGTTGTTGCCTGTGTTCTCACCTACGGGATAACGCTGTCCGCTGCGTTGTATCTCGGCCATTGTCGGTGCAGTGCCGTACCCGCGCAGTTTTTGTTGAATGCGAGCAAACTCGCGCGAATCGCGCATGCCTGCATTCACCTGTAGCATCTGCGCTTCGCGGTTGATGCGCGCATAACGATCGCTCGGACTCGGGTGGTCACTCAAGAAGCCGCCACCACCACCGCCCTGTTGCTCGAGAGTGCGAAACATGTTCGCGAGCTCGCGCGGATCGTAGCCGGCACGCGCCATGATCTGAGCTCCGAGCACGTCGGCTTCAGTTTCATATTCACGACTGAATTTCAAGAGATAGACCGCGAACGGCGCCTGGGCCAGTTGGCCCACACCAGGACCACCGAAGATCGTTCCGGCAATTCCGGCAATGCCCGCGAGCAAACCGTACTTCTGGCCTTTAGTCGCCTGCGCCGTACCGTGACGCAAAGCTACGTGACTGATCTCGTGGGCCATCACTCCGGCCATTTCGCCTTCGGTGCGCGCCTGTTCGATCATTCCGCGGTTGACATACATTGGACCACCGGGAAGCGCAAAGGCGTTGATGTCACGCGCATTGACGACTTTGAAATAGTACTGAAATTCGGAATGTTGAAATTGAGAAGGAATCGCAGCGACGAGCCTGCGTCCGACGTCCTCGACATAGCTCTGGACTTGAGAATCTCGGAGCAGCGGAAACTGCGACTCCGCTTGTCGGGCAGCTTCCCGTCCGAGTTGGACATCGTCCTGGACGCTGTACTTATTGCTGTGATACTTGATCTGCGTCTGCGCTAAAACGGACAACGGCATCACGCTGATGGCGACGAGCGTTATCCACGCGACCAAAATTTTTCGTTTAAACACCAATTTGCTAATCATCGTTTACCTCCGATACGCATTCCATTTACGGGCTCCATGCACCAAATCGAAACGCGCTTACAGCCCCTAAAGACCGGTTTTACTTCGTGAATTTCGCCTAATTAACCGACCAACCGACCTGTCGGGAGAGTAATGCAATGAAAATGCCAGTTGTCGGGATCACCCCTGATTGCGAGGCTCGATGTGTTCGTTAAACCATTGCGCGGGTTCCGAAAGCGGAGCAATTCGATGGGGCTCTCCCTTCCACACGCGAATCATCGAGATAATCAGAAATACAAAGGCTGCCAGTTTGAAAACCGTGCCGCCCAGCGAGCTGTCGGTAATGGTGCTGATCACGCCAAATAACGTATGAACTATCAAAATAGCAATGTGAAGAGCCAGAGCCTGCGACGCATGAAAGCGTACCTTCAGTTCCTTGCGGGGCACCAGAAATAACTCGAGCAGCGAAACGATGAGCCCAATGTAAAAAGGCGCATAAGGCAGCATCACCGCCCACTTCTCGGGTATGCCGATGCCGAGAACAGGTCTGGATGTTGGGACGCCAGGTAGAGGAGCCTGGTAGATGTTTTTTCCGGGCTGATATTGAGCCGGAGGTGAGTACGTGGGGGGCACGAAGACTGACGGATACGGAGCTTCCAGCGGTGGATTGTCGTAGCGACGCGTCGGCGCTTCTGAATAAACGTTTTGCCGCGCCTGCTCGTTGGGCGATTGGCCCATTTCACGCGTAGCG
This sequence comes from Pyrinomonadaceae bacterium, assembly GCA_044867025.1. Taxonomy (GTDB): domain Bacteria; phylum Acidobacteriota; class Blastocatellia; order Pyrinomonadales; family Pyrinomonadaceae; genus PSRF01. Next base: position 10,002 of record JBIOUJ010000078.1, read on the forward strand.
CCCCTTACCTCTTGCGTCGACCCACCGCGACCTTCACCCCAGGATTCCTCTGCTTTACGCTCGACGTCGGGGTCGAGGGGGTTAGTGTCGTATTTGCTCTTCTTCGTCTCCATGACTGTCAGGGGCAGGGGCAGACATCAGGAGCAGGAAAAACGGGGATGCATTACTGCTCCTGCTGTCTGCCCCTGCACCTGTGGCTATGTTACTAGTCTGCGATCTCATACTCAACCTGTTCCCACCGTTGCTCTCGCTCGGAGATCGAAAACGCCTTTATAACGGCCTCAATACCGCCGAGACCGATGATCAGGTATTTAGCTGAAGGGTAGTAGGCGAGCCGGACGTCGGTCTCAGACGGGCTCGGATCGGCCGCTCTGGGGTGGGAATGGTAGATGGCGAGCAGGCCTTCCCCGCGTTCGCGCATCTGCCGTTGGGCTGCGAAAAGCTCCTCGGGGGCTGCCTCGTATGCTGATTCGGGATTTAGTGTGACGTTGCGAAGCGGATAGAGACTTGCAGCCTGTGTTTCGATTCCGCCGATTAATCCGCAACACTCCTCAGGAGCGGTCTCGCGAGCGTGGGCAATCATTGCTTCCACATGTTCGCGGCGGAGTTGAATCGGCGGCATGATCAGTCTTGCACGACTTGCAGGTGCAGTTCTTCCAACTGTTTGGGATCGACTTCTCCAGGCGCGTCAATCATGAGGTCTGCTGCGGAGGCCGTTTTGGGAAACGCGATCACGTCTCGCATGTTGTCCGTGCCGGCTAAGACCATCATCAGTCGATCGATTCCGGGCGCGATGCCGCCGTGTGGTGGTGTTCCATATTCGAGGGCATCGAGGAAGAACCCAAACCGCTCGCGCGCTTCTTCCGTCGTCATTCCCAATGCTTTGAAGACAAGACGCTGCACATCGCGCCGGTGAATACGAATCGAGCCACTCGCCATCTCAACACCGTTGATAACCGGGTCGTAGGCTTTGGTCCGGATCTGCGCCAGCAAGTCTGTCTCACCACCTTCAACCGCTCGCTCCAGTAAATGCAGATCTTCGTCGACCGGAGATGTGAACGGGTGATGCATTGAATAGTAACGACCGTCTTCTTCGTGAAACTCGAACATCGGAAAGTCAGTCACCCAAAGCGGGGCGTACACGTTCGCTGGGATCAGGTTCTCTCGTTTCGCGACTTCATTTCGCAGTGCGCCTAAACTTGCTGCGACGATCTTCGGCTTGCCTGAGACGATCAAAACCGCGTCGCCTTTTTTCGCGCCGGCAACATCCGCCATTCGGCGGACGACATCCGCGCCCAGAGCTTTCAGCAACGATGATGTGATCTCATCACCCAACTTGATCCATGCGACTGCGCCGGCGCCGTAACGTTTCGCAAACTCCTGCAACTCATCGAGCGTTTTGCGCGAGAGATTTGCGCCACCGGGTATAACCAAACCTTTGACTTGTCCACCCGAAGACAACGCTGATGCGAACGGCTGGAAGTCTGTGCCTTCTACTGCCTGTGCGAGATCCTGTAACTCGAGGCCCTGGATTCGCAGGTCAGGCTTATCGGAACCGAAACGATTCATCACTTCCGCGAAACTGAAGCGCGGAAACGGCACCGGCAAGTTGACGTCTATCAATTTGAAGACCGAGGCAAAGAGACCTTCGATCAACTTGTAAATCTGATCGAGCGTGGCAAAGCTCATCTCGACGTCGAGCTGCGTGAACTCCGGCTGTCGATCGGCACGGAGATCTTCGTCGCGAAAACAGTGTGCGATCTGGAAGTACTTATCCAGACCGCCAATCATGCACAACTGCTTGAAGAGCTGTGGCGACTGCGGCAGCGCGAAGAATTTCCCGGGAAAGATTCGCGATGGAACGATGTAATCGCGCGCGCCTTCCGGAGTCGACTTGATCAGAATCGGAGTTTCGATTTCAGTAAACCCCTTCTCTGTCATGTACCGACGGATTTCGTTGACTACGCGATGACGAAGGTGCAGGTTTGCCTGTAACTGCGGACGGCGCAGATCGAGATAGCGATACTTCAAACGCAGGTCTTCGCTGGCGACCGAACCCGGTCCCGCGTCGAGTTGAAACGGCGGAGTGCGCGCGTCGTTGAGGATCAGGATTTCCTGTGCGTGAACCTCCACGTCGCCGGTAGCGAGCTTGGGATTGCGTGTGTTCTCAGCACGCTCGACGACTGTGCCGGTAACAGCAATCACATACTCGCCGCGCAAGTCTTTCGCCTTTGCGTGCGCTTCCGGTGCGAGCTCAGCGTTGAAGACGACCTGCGTGATACCCGATCGATCGCGAAGATCGACAAACGTGAGTTCACCAAAGTCGCGACGCCTCGCGACCCATCCCATCAGCACCACCTGCTTGCCGATGTCGCCGGCACGCAGATCTCCACACGAGTGCGTGCGTTCCAAATTTCCGAGGTTATCCAACATGCTCAAATCGCCTGTGCAATCTCCAATCGATTTCCTCCGGGGTCGCGCACGTAAAATCGCGACCAGCCGCGTGTGGGAATGTCGTCGGGAATGATCTCGACACCCGCATCTCGAAACTTCTGTTCAGCTTCGGCCAGATCGCTGACCGTGTAACAAACGTGCCGTTTGCTAGTGCAATTCTCCCCCAAGCCATCTTCAATCGAGAGGTGAAGCTGGATCGGGCCGAGTTGATACCACGCTCCACCACGTCCACGCGACGCCTCAGGCTTCGGCACCTCCTGCAAACCCATCACAACGGCGTAGAAGTGCTTCGCAGTGTCTTCGAGCGCTCTCGGAACCGTTACGTTCACGTGATGAATCGCGGCGTTCATTTCTTCTCCGGCGGTTGGACGAAGAAACCGGCGGCGGCGTCAAACTGCTTCTCGCGATCGGCAACACCCGGCTGGTTTTTCAGGTGAGCATTAAACTCCGCCGATCGATTTCGGGGAATACTCAGTGACTTCCACTCCACTGATCGGAAGTGCTTCGCAAGAAACACGATCTGGCCGACGTGATAAGCGTAGTGCATGAGCTGACGATTGATCGCCTGTACGATTGTGTGCTCCTCACCACGAATCATGACCTTCTTTTCAAAGTCTTCAGGACGCAGAGGCTCCAGCGCTTCAAAGACGCTCGCCCAGCCGCGTTCCCAGTAGGCGAGCACGTCGTCTTTGGTGGTCTCTGACTCGATCACGAACTCCATGTCGCGATTGCGATTTGGTTTCTCTCCGTCGGAAGTTAGAAAGTCGGTCCAACGAGAGATCATGTTGCCGGCCATGTGCTTCATGATCACGGCAACGCTGTTCGACTCCTCGTCGAGAGTTACAAAAAACTCTTCATCCTGCATTTGCGCGATCGCTTTTTCAGTAAGTTTCTTGTAAGCCCTCAACGCCGAAAGCGCATCCTCGAAATAGTTCTGAACAATTGCTTCGCTTGACATGTTAATCCTCTAAATCTTGTAAATCCTGTGAAGTCGATAAAGCGTGTTTGATGAACTCCGGCACCTCGCCGCGCTTCACTTCGTGTTGCTCACTGGAGCGCATGTCTTTCACCGCCACCTGTCCTTTTTTAACTTCTTCTTCACCTAACACGGCCACAAACGGGACATTGATCGACGAGGCATACTTAAACTGTTTACCGAGCTTATCAGCCTCAGGATACAAATCAACTCGCAAACCGGCCGCTCTCAGCTCCTGCGCCAACGCGATGGAGTCGCCAATCGACAGCTCATTCCAAATCGCCACCATCACATCCGCGGGCGCCGAAGCAACGCGAGCGGGAAACATGTTCCTCTCGCCCATCACGACCAGGATTCTTTCGAGCCCGAGTGAAAAACCACACGCGGGAATGTTCTGGCCCAAAAACATTCCTACCAGATTGTCGTAACGCCCGCCACCGCCGAGACTGCCGGCAAGATCCTTCACGTTGATCTCCATAATCGCGCCGGTGTAGTACGAAAGTCCACGAGCGAGTGTCGGATCGATCTTCACACGATTCGAAATTCCCATCGTGTCCGCATAATCAAGAATGGATTGCAGCTCATCGACGCCTTTCGCGCCCAATTCATTGTCTTTCACAAACTCGACAATGCGTCCGAGCACGGCCTTGTTCAGGGCTTGCACGCGTTTGTCTTCAGCAGCAATATCTGCCGCCTTTTCCAGCGAGCTCAGATCTGAAAAGAATGAGAGCAGGCGGTCGCCCACCGCCTTGTCGATGCCACGTGTGGCAAACTCATTCTTAACTCCATCGGCGCCGATCTTGTCCAGCTTGTCGAGCGCGATCAGGGCGGCGTCATGTTTTTCCAACGCCACACCAGCGACGCCGAGAATTCCCGTCAACGCCATCCTATGATTCAGTCGCACACAAAAATCGTTGAAGCCGAGCTTCGTTAAGACTTCACTTGCCGCGCCGCAAATCTCCGCTTCGACAATCATCGAACGCGAGCCAAGCACGTCGACGTCGCATTGGTAAAATTCGCGAAACCTGCCGCGTGCGGGCCGATCCGCGCGCCACACCGGTTGAATCTGGTAACGCTTGAAAAACTTCGGCAGCTTGTCGCGATATTCTGCAACGACGCGCGCGAGCGGCACCGTCAGGTCATAACGCAATGCGAGGTCGGCTTCACCACTTCCCTCATGCACACCGCGCTTGAGAATTTTGAAGATGAGTTGATTACCTTCATCACCATACTTCCCCATCAGCGTTTCGATATTTTCCGCCGCCGGCGTCTCCAGCGGCTCAAAACCGTAGCGCTCGTAGACCTCCTTGATCACACGTATAACGTATTCGCGCTTGCGAACGTCTTCGGGTAGAAAGTCGCGCATGCCGCGCGCTGGTTGTGTCTTAGCTGACGGCATCAGAGCGACATCTCTTGTCGATACTCACGAGTGTATTCAACATAGTTCTTCCAAAACAGTTCCAGGTTTGAGACCTCTTCATCAGTCAGCGGGCGCTTTACTCTCGCCGGAAATCCCATCACCAGCGACCTCGGCGGGATGACTGTCCCCGGACTGACAAGCGAACCTGCGGCAACAAGCGACCTCGCTCCGATGCGCACATCATCGAGCAGAATCGAGCCGATGCCGATCAAGCATCCTTGCTCGACGTAACACCCGTGCAGTGTCGCGCTATGTCCAACCGTCACTTCCGACTCGAGAATCGTCGGATGCGATCCGTGCCGCACGTGAATCACCGAATTGTCCTGGACGTTGGACCGGTCGCCGATGCGAATGTAGTGAATATCGCCGCGAACCGTGCAGTTGCACCAGATCGAAGCCTCTTCACCGAGGTGTACGTCACCTATAACCTGAGCACTGGGTTCGACATACGCGGTTGGGTGAATCTGCGGGTGAACCCCTCGAAAAGGTCTAATCATGGTTTTGGCGAGATAGTAACATAGTGCTAAATTGAGTCCATGACCCGACGCGCAGTCATTCTCTTAATCGCTCTACTCTCGATCTCATGCACGGGTTCATTATTCAAAGTGAAACCCGTAACGAATCTTCCTCCACTTCCGCCCAACACACGAAGCGCGGATGCGGGGGGAGTGACGATTCGCGTGGCGCCGCTGCTCACGGACGAAGAGAGCCAGGATTTGTTTGAAGCGAACCTGCCGCTCAGCGGGGTTTTGCCAGTGCGCGTTGAGTTAGATTTTCAGAGTGGCTTACCGGTGGAAGTGAAGCGTGCGCGCTTTCGCTTGCGCGACAGTCAAAACAGGGAATGGAAACTGTTGTCGGCGAAGAGCGCTGCGTCGCGCATTCTCAAGGCTAATGGCGTCTTTCTTTACAATCCCCATTCGCGGAAACAGTTTGAAAAAGAGTTCGGCGCGTACGCCGTCGATTTGAAGACTCCGTTATCTTCCGGCGATGCGCGCCGCCAGGGCTTTCTATTTTTCCAAACTCCCGATAAAAGCGCAGTGAGGTCAGGCGAACAACTAACACTCACAGTCGAACGCCTGCCTCAACCTGCAACGATCAAGATCAATTAGAAAGGCACACAAGAAGCTTTTGTTCCTTGTGTGCCTTTTTGCGGCTACCCTCGTGGACCAGTCGACCTAACCGTCACTTCAGTCCCGGCGCCAAGGTCAAGATCGTTTCGACCTTGAATGTAAACCGAGCCTGCGCCAGCGCCGGCGCCAATCACAGCACCGATGGCCGCACCTTTACCACCACCTGCAATCGCACCAATGATGGCGCCGACGGCAGTGCCGATGGCCGTGCGAGTCACGGTTTGCTTGGTCTGGTCGCTGTCGCGTACCGCGCCTTCGTTATCGACACGCACAACGTCGCCATTCGGCGTGCGAACAGCTTCGAGAATTCCGGCAAATCGATAGCTTCTGCCGTCTCTCAACCTGATCGTGTCGAAGTCCAGCGTCATCTCCGAGCGACCGCTGACGCGACCGCCGCGACTGACGCTAAGTACGGATCCCTCGATGGTCGCACCATCGTATTGCCCCGGTGAGCGAACAGTCATCGTGAACCGCTCACCTTCGCGAACGTTTTGCGTCGAGAGATCGTTATTGAGCACCCCGACCAGTTGCGTTCCGTTCGGAACCACGAAGGTTCCCGTCGCCACCTCACCAGTAACAGTACCACCCTCTCGATTCGTGTCGTAGATGTTTAACTCGGCGACGTCAGAAGTCCGATCGTAGTAGGTCTTGACAGTAACCGGCTGCGTCAAACGATCGGAGTAGAGCGTGCGCGTTACCAGCAACTCCCGCCCATCGCTGGTCGGATCGAAGGTAACGGTAAAGTCGTTTTCACGTTCACCTGTCCTGGTAATCGTCAGCATATCACCTGAGAGATCAGCTCGGACACGAACGCTGCGCCCGCGAGGTGTCGTTTCCACCTGTTCGCGGCCGTCCGCAACGAAATTGATCTGCGGCGCACGCGTGGAAGCAATGGTCACCGACCTTCCACGACGATCGATCGCCAGCATCTGTGGTGGATCCAATCGCCTCAACAACGAGTCGTAAACTCGCTGCCGCTCGGCAAGAGACAGGTTTCTCGTCGCGTCGTCTACAGCCCTGCGAACGTCGTCACCACGGCTCGTATTAAGGCGGAAAGTGCCAGTCAAATCACGACGCGTTCCGCCCGGAGCACCCGGAACGCTCGGAACGTTCGACCAGTTCCACGCGATACTAAACGCGCTAGCCAGACGCTCGAGGTCCGTTCGCAGACTGCTCCAGTTGTTCTCGGTTTGATACGACAACTGTCGATCGGCGATGAAACGATCGAGGTACGCGGCGCGCTCGAGCACGTTGCGAGCGTCGGATGAAGTGACCTGACGGCTATTGACGCGATTGCGAAGTTGGACCAGCGCCATCTCGAAATCGCTTAACTGCCGGCGAACTTCGTCAGCGGAATAGCCGCCGTTCGAGGTGCGATTCACATCCTGGCGCAGGTTGCGGCTGAAAGTCGCGGAGCGAGTATTAAGCCGGTCTACCAACTGGCGCATTTGGAAGTCGTTCAAGTTGGGATTGTCAGTTCCCGTGCTGGCGCCTGTGTCCCACCGCGGATTCAGGTTGTAATAGTTTGCGAGTTGATCGAGATCGGTGCGAATCGTCTGCCACTCACGGCGAGAACCCGATCCGAGCCGATTGTTCGCGAAGAAGTTGTCGATCAACGCGGCTCGATCCAGCACCATTTGCGCGTCTGACGAACTCGTCCGGCGCGAACCCAGCCGGCGATCGAGCTGGTTTACCGCGGACTCGAAATCAAGGATCAAACGATCAATATCATCGACACGATAGCTGTTTCGATCCGCAGCATTTTGGACTGCGCGCTGTAGAGAGTCCGTGCGTGTTTGAATCCGTCGCACTGTGTCTCTGACAGCCGATTCGGTAGTGCCGAGTTGAGCGAGGCCGGAAGTGGCCATGCTCGCGGTCACCAACATCAATAGGAACGTCATGAAAATTGTTTTTCTAATTGCCCTCATTTCTCTCCTCCTCCAGACTTGTGGCCTGCATTTCAAACTTTGTGCCAAGCGAGCCGGCTCGTATGTCGGGCAGGCATATCTCCGGGGAAAGCTCCTTTCGGGGAAAGGCTGAAAATGGTACGCACCACTGACTCACCTTGGAACAATACCCAACAAAAACCGCACACTTTTCAGGATATTCAACTGGGTGTATGCAAGCGCCGTGGTGACAGACGGCGATTCCGGCGGGTTTAACGGGAATGGATGAAAAGGTTGACCCAGGACTCCGGATCAACCTTTTGGGGTGCTAAAAAGGCAGCCTTTCGTTTAGGGCTCTGGCGGCGCTGGCTTGTCCGTACCCCGCTCACGATTGAAGATTGACGTCGGCAGCCACGACGGCATCTCCGCGTCGTTCGCAACGCGCAATCCCATCACGAGCATCAGCGAAGCGATCGTGCGTGGACCACTCCAGTCCCAGTCAGCACGAACGGTGTCCGTCGGTTGGTGATAATCAGTCTTGGACCACTTCTTCAGACGGTCAGTCCAGGTCTTGACTGGTCCATCAGGAGCGCCGAGGATCATGAGCGCGGGAACTCCGCGTTGCACGAAGAGGTAATGATCCGAGCGATAGAAAGCCTTCGCTTCAGGCATCGGATCCGGAATTACCTGAATGCCACTCGCGGCCGCGACGTCATTCATAATAGCGCCCAGTGTGGAATGCTCAGGACCGTAACCAACCATCACCTTCACTGGTCCATAGATCTCCGTACCCATGCCGTCGAGATTGAGATTTGCGGCGACTTGTTTGATATCCCAGGTCGGATTCTTCACCCAGTAATCCGATCCGAAGCCTCCATACTCTTCGCCTGTGACTGCAATGAAGATCACCGAGCGTCGTGGTTTTGTCGGCGCACGTGACATTGTTTCTGCAACCGCCATCATCTCGGCAACGCCGAGCGCGTTGTCAGCCGCACCGTGATAGATGCGATTGTCCGTTGAAAGTCCGTACGCATCATAGTGAGCGGAATACACGAGTGCTTCCGACTTGAGTTTTGGATCGGAGCCTTCGAGCAAGGCAACCACGTTACTCCCAACGCCCTTACCCTTCTTCAGTCGAACTGTGACCGTGGCTGATTGCTTGAGGTCAATCGGCGTGAAGTCTTCGCGTTCTGCTTTTGCAAATGCTTCGGCCTTTGTCACGCCGGATCCGGCAAACAGTTTGTCGGCGGCTGCTTCACTGAGAGCGATGAACGGCGGCAGAAAATCGGGCAGCTCCTGATCGCTTTCGAGTTGAACGCGCCGTCGTGTCAGGTAATCTGCTGATTCTGCATAAGAACGTTCTTCCGTGTACTGATTGATGAGAAGAATCGCCGCCGCGCCGCGAGATATCAGTCCTCGAATGACACCGACCGGTCCTTGCGCCTTGCTCCACGCGTCTTTGCTGACCTCTGGCGGAGGGCCTTCGCGCAGCACCATGACTTTTCCGCGTACATCGATGCCCGCCAGGTCGTTGCGCTTTTGACCCTGGAACCCATATCCGACGAACACAGCGCCTCCGTTGACATTCTCATCGCCGGTGAAAGGCGGGAGGATGAAGAAGTCTGGTCCGAGTTTAAGTTTTTGATCGCCGACAGTGATTGTCGTCTCAGGTGAGACGAGCGTCTCTTTGAATTTGACGGGTTGTAAATAGGTATTGTTGATGCCGAGTGGCTTCAGTCCGAGTTTCGCAAAACGATCGGCGAGATATGCAGCGGCCTTGTCACCACCTGGTTGAGCAGTTCCGCGCCCCTGCATCTCGTCGGCTGCAAGTGCGTTCACCGTCTCTTTGATCGTTGCGAGGTTGATGCTTTCAACAAGCTGTCGCTCCGTTGCAGACAGCGCCTTTGTAGTTACAGGCGCAGTCGCCTGCGTCCAACCGAGTGCAGTTGATGTAAGGAGGAGGATTGCGAGTAGAACTGAAAGCTGTCGATTTTTATTCACTTTTTTGAATACCTCTTTTTAATGAAGAAGGGTGGCCACGAGTGCCACCCTCCAATGACTCGATGCAGATTACTTTATCCTGTCGATCCAAATCCACCGGCGCCGCGAGCCGTCTCATCGAGATCACTCGCCCACACAGCGTCGGGCGTAATGATCTGTTCGACAATCAACTGGCAGATTTTGCTGCCCGCAGCAAGCTTGATCGTTTCGTGACTGGTGTTGTAGAGCAAAACACAAACTTCTCCCCGGTAGTCGGAATCAATCACGCCCGCGAGCACATCCAACCCATTCTTCGCCGCGAGTCCGGATCTCGGCGCGATGCGTCCATAGAATCCCGGCGGAATCGCAACGGCGAATCCCGTCATCGCCATCACCCTCTCTCTCGGCCCAATCTCCAAAGCGTCGATCGAACACACATCCAACCCCGCCGCCAACGCACTCCCACGCTTTGGCAGCACCGCACGTTCGTCGAGTTGTTTGAATCGAAGAGCGTCAATCGTGACGGGCATTGGCGGAGCATTCTACATGTTCTCGCAAACTGCCGGAGGGAATGGGGACGTTTTATTTAACGTATTTTTGTAAGCCACAAAAAAGCACAAAGTTAGAAAGACTACATCTTCGGTAGTGTGACGCCGCGTTGGCCCTGGTATTTGCCGCCGCGATCTTTGTAGGAGGTTTCGCAGACGTCGTCCTCGTCGGATTCGAAGAAGATGACCTGGGCGACGCCTTCGTTGGCGTAGATCTTTGCGGGCAAGGGAGTGGTGTTTGAGAACTCGAGAGTCACGTAGCCTTCCCACTCCGGTTCAAAAGGTGTGACGTTGACCAGGATTCCGCAACGTGCGTAGGTGCTTTTGCCGAGACAGATCGTCAGGACGTTGCGTGGGATGCGAAAGTATTCGACGGTGCGTGCCAGAGCGAAACTGTTCGGCGGGATAATTACCGCGTCGCCTTTGATGTCGACGAAATTCTTCTCGTCAAACTCTTTTGGATCGACGATGGTGCTGTTGATGTTCGTGAAGAGTTTGAATTCGTCGGCGCAGCGAATGTCGTAGCCGTAGCTCGACGTGCCGTACGAGACAATTCGCTTGCCTTCGATCTCTTTAATTTGACCCGGCTCGTACGGCTCGATCATCCGGTACTCCGTGGCCATCATGCGGATCCATTTGTCGGATTTGATGCTCATCTGGGTATGTTGAAGTGCGACATTCTAAATGCGCCGAGTCCAAAGCACAAAGAGTCACTGTTGGATGCGGTCAGTACCACCTGCGGTAGCGGGTGGGTCAACCGTCCAATAACGTATCG
>JBIOUJ010000079.1:0-14213 GCA_044867025.1 Pyrinomonadaceae bacterium
GTTTTCCCGATTCTGGAGCGGTGTCCCCCAAGCTAAAGCTTGGGGAGAATGAAAGGCCCGCTGTCATGATAACGATGTGTAAAGGATGTCATGATAATGAACAGCTGACGCTCCAACCCTGGGCTGAAATTAGCCAACGCCTTCGGCGTAAAAAACTCGCAACCCCCGTGGCGTCAACGAGCTATTTTTAATTCACAGGAGGATTCTCATGCTCACTTGTTCCTTCGTAGTCACTTCTCTACGTGCGTTGTTCCTAACACTTCTATTTGCCTCTTCGCTCCATGCCGCCCCGAAGCCGGGCTTCCAGGCTTTCATTGTCGGCAATCCTGCCGATGCGCAACAGTCTGCAAACTTGAGTCCCGCCCTGGTTTTGATGGGTGGAGGTACAGACGTTGATGCTGCGTTTCAGTTCATGTGTCAGCGAGCCGGCGGCGGCGATTTCGTTGTGATCAGAACGTCCGGAACAGACGCTTACAACCCGTACATCCAACAACTCTGCCCGCAGATGGATTCTGTCGAGACGTTCATCATCACAACCGTGACTGGCGCAAACTCCGCATACGTCAGCAGCCACATTCAGAACGCCGAAGCCCTATGGATCGCAGGCGGCGATCAATCAACATACGTTGCACTGTGGCGCGGGACAGCAGTCGAAGCCGGTGTGAATCACCTGCTCAATTCGAAGTTGGCGCCTGTAGGTGGCACTAGCGCCGGTCTGGCGGTGCTGAGTCAATTTATTTACACGGGCGCGCTGGGGTCTGTGACTTCGAGTCAGGCACTCGCGAATCCTTTCCATCGTTACGTCACACTCGATCGCGATCTATTTCAGTCTGCACTGGGAACAAACAAACTCTACGATTCGCATTTTGTGACGCGCGATCGAATGGGAAGGTCGCTCACGTTTTTGGCACGTATCGTGAATAACGGTTGGGCCACACAACCTCGCGGCATCGGAATCGACGAAGAGACGGCAATACTCGTGACGCCCGATGGTCAAGGTACGATGGTCGGAACGGGCGCAGCTTATTTCCTACAGGCGCCGGGCCCGGCGCAGGTGCTCGCAGAGAAGACACCTCTGACGTATCTCAACATCTCCGTCTACAAAGTCCCGCAAGGTGGAACTTTCAATCTCTCCACCTGGACCGGCACTGGCGGCGTGGCGTACACGCTCAATGTTAACAATGGATCGGTGACTTCAACACAGGCTGGAGGAAACATCTATTAAAGTGAACTTGGATACGGTCAGTACCACCCGCTGCCGCAGGTGGTACTGGCCGTGTCCAACTAGGTTTCGGACGTTTTGACGACTCGAGCCAGAGAATGGCAACCTACAAAAATCCCCGCGATGACAAATAACATGAAACACTTGATCACTTGCATCCTGCTGTCGTTGTGTGTTGCCCACGCGATCAACGCTCAGGAGTCTCGGCCCGGAGCGATTCTCGCGCCCGACAAATATGATGAATGGGGTGATGTCCCCTTCACTACTGAAAGTGCGCATTTGGACAAAATCGCGCGGCAATTGAAAGAGTGGCCGTTGAGCGTGGTCTATCTCGCAATTCATGCAGGTCAGACTGCTTGCAAAGGTGAGGCGGAGGCTCGCGGCGTCCGCGCGAAAGATTATTTAACGAACGCGGGCATAGAGCCTGAAAGAGTTGTTTGGATTGATGCGGGTTGGAAGAAAAAGGTCGTGGTCCAAGTCTGGATTTGGCCGCCACAACTCGGTCGTCCTCAGTTGGCCATCGATGACAATCTTAAGCCAGGCGCGGTGAGGATCGAGCGCGGCTGTAAGATCAAGTATCGCCCCGAGGCACGACCCCGGCCGTCGCGGCGCTCAGGGACGCAATGAGCGTTTTTCCTGAAAATCGCGTTGCCGTTTACCGGTCGACCGTCTTCCGTCGTTTGTTCAAGACGCCGGCCATGAACCCCAGACCTGAGACCATCAATACCACCGTTGCCGGTTCCGGAACTTCATTCACCTCATTCATCCCGAATGCGCCGGCACCCATCCTGAGCTCGAGCGTGTTCACGGCGCCGAGCTGTAGCGAAAACACATGCGAGATTTGGACTGGTCCCAATTGGAATGCTCCCGTTTGATTAGGCCCGATGACTTCACGCAACATCTGGTCTTGAGAAAGCACTGACCTGCCATTTACAAGAAGGTTATAGAAGACCTCCGCTTGTGCCCGTGTACCAAACTCATCGGTTGTTAACTGTGCAGTCGCAAAGGGGTTTATCGAAAAGGTCACGTCAACGTTGCCTTCGCCGCCGAGGATGACGAGTGTGCCGGTGAAGATGCCTAGCGTGAAGGAAGACGCACTGCAACTGCAGGCTCCCACGCTGACGGAGCTGGTTGCGTTAGCCGTTTGGTTGGCGGCATTTGTCAACTGGGAGGAGTTGGCAAAGGTCACAACTGCGGTTGATTGAGAGATGGGGAACGTGTTCGAGGTTATGTCCTGGGTTTGACCGAGACTGTTCGTCGCCTGCGCACGAGCGCTGGATCCAGTGGGCGTGAACGTGGCAATGCCCGTCGCTGGGTTGAACTGGAGATTGCTGAAATTGAACGAGGTGATCACCACGGTGTCGGCATTAGCAGTTGACGAAGCGCCAAGCAGTAATCCGAACAGGACGATGCGAACAAAAACTCTGAATGATTTAACTCTCATGACGAGTTCCCTCCCTTGTTGAGTCGAGACAGCACGCTCACAACGCAGTCGCACACTGTGGTAATTGCGGGGGTAAATTAAAGATGGAGAGAGACTAGATCAGGGGAAACGCTCTGGGTCTATGCGCCTTATACACCCAAACACGAGGAGGAATTCACTCGAACTTTCAAATCGATGTTACGTTACGAAACCTCGCCTTTTTGGCAAGCGAGGGCGCGTACGCACATTAGACGATGACGATCTGCGTAGGTCATCTGTACACAAAACTGCACAGGGCACTGCGAGTGGCAACACCATACGGCAACCACACTCATTAGTTCCGAATCTCTTGACTCGCACGGGGTTACCATAATCCCCATGTAAACTATCCTGGAAACGGCTCGAAAAACAGCTCGTCAACGTAACACCAGCCCCAATCCTCACCCGGCTGAAAAGATTTGATGATGGGATGATTCGTTGAGTGAAAATGCTTTGTCGCATGTTTATTCTTTGAACTATCACAGCAGCCGACGTGGCCACATGTCATGCAAAGTCGCAAATGCACCCACGTGTCGCCCATTTTCAAACACTCTTCACAACCGTTCGGCGTTTTCGGAGTCACACTTTTAATTTCAGATAAATGCGTACAGGATTTTGTCATCGTGAATCTCCTGTGTATCCTCTCGACGCAGCGGCACCAACTGTCGACTGCGCGGATCGGGCGGAGCTCGCTTTTTAAGTCAAGGAACTCCCTTGGGGAATTGCGTATTTGAAGTTGCCGAAAATTTTATGGATTGGTAGAGGTTGCGTCAACAATCGTTGTCTGTGCTTAGGACCTTAAAAACTGCCGAAGAGATTCATCCCCAACAGACTAGCAAAATCTATTATCGTGTTCGTGCGTTCCGAATTGGTCTATGTTAGATTGCGGACATGAGTACTGCCAAGGAAGAAGTTCAAGCCCTCCTGAATAGCTTGCCGGACGACTGCTCGCTCGAGGACATTCAATACCACCTATACGTCATCAAGAAAGTTAACAGTGGCTTAGCGGCGGCAGATTCCCAAGGCACGATTTCTCAAGAAGAAGCTGAGGAACGACTTGGCAAATGGCTTATCGAGTAGTATGGTCACCGCGCGCTGTTGAAGATCTTGAAGCCATCGCTCAGTACATAGCTGTGGATTCCAACGCATATGCCGCGGCCGTAGTGAAAAGAATCCTCGATATCGCACGCCATCTCTCACAATTCCCATACGCAGGACGGATCGTACCGGAGTTTGCAGACGAGAACATTCGCGAGTGGTTCGTGTATACCTATCGAATTATTTATCGAATTGAGAACCGGGTTGTGACGATGGCAACCGTCATCCATGGGAAACGGCTCTTGAACGTCGAATAAGGTGCTGAATTGGAAGCATCATCAACGAATCCGTCAGTGCGTCATTTAATCCTTCCGTTGTTCAGATTCTCACCACGGTAGTGGCTTGCCATCACGGAAGAAGCAGCGGATCGTTGACCGACGCGCTACCGCAGGTGGTACTGACAAGTCCGCATCGAGAAACGTTTTCAACACTTATTTCATACCTGTTAGGTCTCACAACCGATTTATCTCGAACGGAGGAATCAATTATGCCCAAATCAAAGAAAGCTGCACCTGCTGCGAAAAAGTCCAGAAGCACCAAGGCAGCATCCAAGGCGGCATCCAAGGCAGCCAAGAAAACCAAGCCAGTCTTTACACTGCACGCAGGCCTGACCCTGGGTGCAAATGGTGGCAACGGTGATGTAACGAAAATGCAGGAGTACCTGAAGAAGTTCGGCTATTTAGAGGCCGATCAACCCGCAACGGCGGCGTTCGCCAAGCAGAGAGACATTGGTGTCGAGCGCGCTACTGAGGGAACATTCGACGACGCTACCGAGCGCGCACTAAAGAAGTTCCAGGCGTTTTACGGGCTCCCCGTAACCGGTCAACTCGACGAGAATACAGCTCATCTCGCGACCTTGCCCCGTTGTGGTAACCCGGATAACCCAAACCGGCATTTCCAAATGATGGCTGCGCCGGGACTAGCCGAATTCGTTGCACAGGGTAATCGCTGGAGCAAATCAAATGTTACTTACAGCTTCGCCAACTTCACCGGCGACCTCACGCAACAAATCATCATTGCCAACATCCGGCGCGCTTTTCAGGCGTGGAGCGCCGTCTGCTTCCTGACGTTTACGGAAGTTGCGGGCACCGGCGACATCGCGATCGCCTTCCGTACCGGCAATCATAATGACGGGTCTCCATTCGATGGACCAGGCAATGTGCTCGCGCACGGGTTTTATCCCCCACCGAACGGCGGCGCCATCGCCGGCGATTTACACTTCGACGATGCCGAACGATGGACCACGAACAACCCGCCCACCGGCATTGATTTCCTCAGCGTCGCGATCCATGAGATCGGTCACACGCTCGGACTGGATCATTCCGCCGATGCAAACGCGATCATGTTCGCGTTTTACAGCGGGATTAAGCAGGTTTTGGCGGCCGATGATATTGCCGGGATACGTTCCATCTACGGCAACCAGAGCGCCAAGTCCATCCTGTCCGACACTTCCATTACATCTCCATCGTTCTGCACCTTCAACAATCGCGGCTATATCGGTTGGGCAGGTACAGATGCGGCACACCGGCTCAACGTCATGGCCACCGATAACTTGCGAGTGTGGTATGCGAAGGTGACAATGGGCGACACGTCGGAGTCAGGTCCCGCGCTGGCAGTCTTCAATAACCGGCTGTACATAGCATGGCGAGGTGTGGGCAACAATCAGCTCAACGTGATGTCATCCGCCGACGGCATCAATTGGGGAAACAAGGTCACCCTGGGTGAAACGACCTTTCACCGGCCGGCGCTCGCGGTGTTCAATAATAGACTGGTGCTCGGATGGACCGGCACCGACAGCGCGCGTCGCCTCAACATCATTAGTTCCGGCAACGGCACCACCTGGACCGGCAAACAGACGCTCGGCGACACTTCGGTCAACGGTCCCGATCTATGCAGTCTCGGCTCCAGCTTGCTCATCTGCTGGACGGGTACCGACGCGGGACGACGCCTCAACGTCATGGCCTTTAACGGCAACACGTGGTTCAACAAGGTGACGTTGAACGAGAACAGCTTTGTCGGGCCTACGATCGATAACGTTGGTGGCAATGTAATTCTCGGCTGGACCGGCACCGATGCGCAGAACCGGCTGAACACGCTGCGCAGTACGAACGGGGTAAACTTCTTCGGGAAGAGGACGTTCGGCGACACGTCGTCGTTTGGTCCGACCGTTTCGACGATGCAGGGCAGCCCGGTCATCGCGTGGACCGGAAAAGACAATGCTCACTCGCTGAACGTTATGAGGATCTGACATTCGGCGCGAATAGAGGTAACTTATGGGCGCTCGATTCACACTCGGCGCCCTGTCCTCTTGCCCTCTTGCTTGAGAAGTCGTGCCCAACGGAGGCGAATGTGAATATCGATATACGAATCAGAAACGATAGCGAGATCGACTTTGACTCGGTACGCGTAGTGTTTCCGGATCGAGATGAAGCACACTTTGGACCAATCCCCAAAGGCGCATCGAGTGATTTCAAATCTACTACTCGGGCTTACCGGTATGCCGAGATTCACGTGAACGCCGGAGGTCGAGAGCTAAGACTGCAACCATACGACTATGTCGGCGAACGCCAGTTGTCTCCTGGACGCTACACATACGTGCTGGGCATCCAGGGAGACAGGCTCACCGTTGATCTCGAGAACGCTGACTGACGCTCTAGCTTCTATTCTCTGCTTTTAACCTGCGATTTCTTCTCGCGACGATTGATAATGTCGAAATTGATCTTTGTCACAATGCCGAATTGCCGCTGAAACAGGAAGTTCCCGTTTACTTTGTTCTGGTACATAAAGAGTTCCATCGTTGGTCCAATTGAAAAGTTGGGCCAGATGGTAAAAAGCAAGCTGTTCTTCGAGTTGTAGCGGAATCTGGTGTCGATTGTCGTGTCCTCATGAAACTTGACAAAGAAAAAGTCTGCATCCTGCTTCGCTTCATACTTCATCTTCGACCAGATCGGAAATGAAAAGATGTGGTTGAAGTAAATACCGGCGCGTGGCCGGCCTTCGAGCAGTGCGCTCGGCGTCGAGGTTGGCAGGATCATTCCTGCAGCAGGCAAACTCTTGGCGGCTATGCAGTCGCTCAATGTTTGTGCCGCATTGACTAAACACTCCGGATCATTGTCGTTAGGGTTCTCAAAATGGTATCCGCGTAACGCGCGAAATTCTCTACCGTACTGGCCCCCGAATTCCGCGGCGTTGGTCCGGTTTTGCCAGCGTACCCCAACTCGTCCTAAGAGCAGCAGTCCTCGTTTTTGCTCGATTCGAATCTGCTCTTTATCGGGAGTATTCAAGTTAAATGCTGAGAAGGGGTGTTCGGGCTGTGTCTCGAGGCGGAGGGAAACAACAGGGCCGAAGTTCGGCAACTCTCGACCGGGACGACGCCACCACACGAGGCCACCGTCAAAGAAGAGCCGGTTCTTGTTGAAACTGACACCGGTCGCAAGGGTCGGATCACCGGTTGTTTCCCTGTCGTAATCAGCACCAACGCCTAAGAAATATTCAAACTTGTCGGCAAAATAAGAGTAGCGAATATCGAGGCTGGCAGAGATATCTCGATTCTCCTTCGAATCTACTCCGGAAGCAGTAACCCCGGCAAACTTGTCCTGCAGACTTTCATCGGTGCGATTGTTGTCAAGATCTGTAAAGCCAATGCTGAGATCCCGGAGTGAAAGGACGCGAAAACTTCTGCGTTGCACGCGGTGCTCAAGGCCGTCGGCGGGGTCGTTGGAGGGTGTTCTCTTCTTTATCCAGGCCAGACCCGACGCTGTCTGGAATCGACTAAACCGGCTCTCATCGTCGTAAGGCGGAATCTGCTTAGCCGTCGTTTCATCCAGATAAGAATTACCGTCGACCGATCCAAGACAGTACTTTGGAATCGAGGAAGGATTGTCGGAGAAATATTTACGACAAACGAGACTGCTGATCGACATCAATTCCTGGCTGTACGCGGCCGGATGAGTCCGCGGATTGCGGGCTGCGTTGACGAGATCCGGATAACCTGTGTCGCCTGCGCCGATGTAATCAGTCGTTGCAACGGCATAGAGACGGTTGCTGTCGAGTGGTAATTCGTTTATGAAGTACTCGTCTTTTTGCTTCTGAATGCCCAGCGTTTCGAGTTTTCTGCCGCGCTCAACCGAAAGCAACAGCGTCGCGCTTTCCGCATCCTCATACTCCCCAGATTTGTCGAGCGCTTTTTTGAGAGCGCTACCGGGAATATACAAGAGGGTGATTAAGTCACTCTTCCAGATCAAACGATCGAGAGTCTGCTGCACATTGAGATTGCTTTCTGCCGCCCCCTTGCCATATGCCTGACGGGTGTGCAGTTCCGGTTCCAGTACCGGAATCTGATCGAAAAAGTCACGGGTCTGAATCAGAGCAACGTCAGTACCCAGATGTTGTTGCATCGCGCACAACGTTAACCACTTCAGGTAAGTTTGGTTGCCGTAACTCTCTTCGTCTGGTTTTCGCGGAAAGCCGGATTGCAAACAGCCCGGCAACTGCTTGATTCTTGCCCAAAACGCTTCAGCTTTATCTTCCTCTTGTTCAACCGGGTCGCCTGCGAACCCTTTTGCACTCAGATTCCATTCTTTGTTTTGCTGAGCGGCATTGATAGTTCCGTAGTGGACCTTACCCTTTCGCGTGGACGGATCGAAGTATGGTGTCGGCACTGCCAGGAAAGTGTCGTTTGCCTCGCCAGTCCAGGTTGTCGACATCGTTACTGTGCTGGTGGCCTGTTCCTTATCAGCGGCCGCGACGACAATCTGAAACTCAGGAAATCTGGCCGCGAGAGCACGCGCCTTCTGCGGAGGCATCTGGGCCAATAACACCTTCATTCCCTGGAACTCCTTATGTTTGATCGCGAAATATTCGAGCTGCTGTGTCAACGCATCGGCAGGATCTTCAGCACTAACGTGGCTGGTTAGCTCCGGATCATCATTGTGCTTCCAGCCGAGATTCAGAATGCCTACCTGCTCGCTGAGGATGGGATCAACGACGCCGAAGATAGCTACGTTGTTCTTTATCGTGTAGGGTTCAGGATCGTTGTAGCCATCGTTGACTTCGTTTGGCGCCTTGTGTGGAAAGGCGAAGAACGGTGTATAGACCTTAAACCGTATACATCCGTCTTCGGGCTGCTTGGTTTTTTCGTTGGTTCCTCGCCTACAAACGAAGTGATTCTTACCGTATTCGAGCGTGGAGTAATTAACCGGTCCCGAGAACACCGATTTAAGGTAAGCATAAAGAACGACTTTGTTGCCATCCATTCGAATTTCACTACGCTTGGGGTTGTTACAGGTGGAGTTCGCTAAGTCGTTCGGATCACCATTGGTACTACAGATTCTGATTTGATTGAGGTCCTGGGTAGCTTGATAGTTTGCCGTGAGGTCGCTGAGACGCTTCTGCTCAGCCTTTATTCGTTCAATATCCGGCTTGCTGGTGGCACTAAGTAAATCCCGGGCCAAGATCCCTGAATGTGCGCCAATAACGCCTGTTAAGTTCGAGAGCGATAGGATTCCATCCGTTCTCGCCAGAACTTTGAGCTCTTTCAAATAGGGTGCTTCTGAAGGTATTTCCGCCAACTGAATCTTGAGCACCGAAAACCACGGGTAAACAGATTTACCGTCGGTTAAGTTCAGGATTGGATAAGCTGAAGGCCAATCAACAAAGGTGTGTTCCTTTTTCACCTTGGCTGACACTGATTTGCTTTCGATAGGCTCCGTTTCCATCACGAGGTTGGCGCCCAACATTTGCACTGGCTCGTATTTGCCTGAGCCGTCCCTCGCCAGGAACCTCGCAAACTGCCGCACACGTTCGGCCCCGAAATAGAAGTCATGCTTTCCTGGAACGACGGCGGCGTATTGTGCTCGGCGAAGAAAACACGCCACGTTGTCGTTGGGTATTGTTCCCTTCCCCGCTGCCATTGTTACGCGGAGAGCGCGACTGAAGGGCGTGTCTTCCTTGTAAAACACCCATCTTTGATCTGATCCCCAATACAGCTCTTTGTTACCAATGATGTATTCATTTGGGTTGGTGCCGGGCAAACCAGCAGGCACGTCAGAAAACACTCGCGCTTCCAACTCTGGCGCGAAGTTATCGCCGGTGCCCACAAGGATCGTTTTGTCTGGAGATTGTGTATCTCGCACCGCCAGAAACTGTTTCGCAGCTTTGCTGGGATTGAGATGTGCTTCGCCGGGACAGCCATTCACTTCATTGAATTTCTGGAGCGAGGGCACTCGGAAATAGCCGAGCAGTCTGCCCGTATAGATGACGTCCAGCTTTACATCAGCAGGTTTGTCGGCGTTGGTGTCAGTCGCCTTTTGTTGCGCGACTGCGATTGGTGCAGTGAGAATGAAGAGAAAAAACAGCACGATCCGATGAAATGGGCGAATTTTCATGGGAGTAATCTCCTTCTGGGCGTTGAATCAGAACGAAGCTCGACCTACATGACGAAAATCTGAAAAATATTTCAGATCTGATCGAGCGAACTCGAGAACTATTCGATTTTCCTTCGGCTGTTCCAGCCCCTTCTAGATGAAGCGTCAGAGCTGGAAGTTTTAGTAAGAGATTGGAGCGGGCTACGGGTTCGAACCCGCTTGGGAATCTAGTTTAGTCTCTGCGGCTCTCTGCGTATCTCTGCGTATCTCTGCGTTAAGAGCATTTTCAACGCAGAGATACGCAGAGATACGCAGAGGACCGCAGAGAATTAGTCCTCTCCCTCTCGGTACAACTTTTTACAATCTAATTACAGTCTGTGGAGACTTGGAAGTTCAAAGACCGTAGGCTCTCAAGCACGGATTGGAAAGTTGTCACCGAAAGGAAAAGGAATAAATGCGAAAATTTCTGCCGGTATTCGTGCTCTGTCTTGTGATGGCGATGGGGCGCGGGACGTCTGTTGCTCAGACCGCGTCGCCCTCAAATAAAACCGCCGCACCATCGGACGCGCAGAAGGTATTCGACCAAATGAAAACCCTGGCGGGTTCGTGGCAAGGTACGGTTATGGGCATTCCGATCAACGTCACAATTCGGCTCGCATCCAGTGATACCGCGATTCTGTATGAAGCGACTACAGAAGGAGGACGCCCCCCAAACCACGAGATAACTATGTTCTACGTGGAAGGCGACCATCTGCTCGCGACGCATTATTGTGACGGCGGAAATCGGGCCCGCTTTGAAGGAAAATTGTCTCCGGATGGGAAGACGAGCGAGTTCAATTTTCTCGATGTTACCGGAAACACGCGGGGAGGATTGGTGAAGCACATGCTGTTCACGGTGATTGACGCGAACAAGCACGTCGTAGAGTTCACTTTCATTAAGCCAGACGGTAAGCCGATTGAGTTGCGCGGCGAATTTGAACGGACCAAATGAAGCTTTGCCTGAAATCTGGAGCGGGCGACGGGATTCGAACACGCAACCTCGGTCGCGCTGAATGGTGCTTCAGTTGCGCTTTCAGGCGTCGGCTTGAATCTGAAAAGTTGGACCACGGAAAGAAACTCAATCTTTTTGTTGTAATTCAGTCGATGTAGGAGTTGAATATCACGCCGGAATGTATGAACGAGGCAGCGTGACAGTATGATCAAATCCCTCCTTTACTTTGTCGCCGCTGGTCTGTGTGAGATCGGCGGCGGTTGTCGTTCTATCTATCCTGTGGGGTTGGCGCGTCGATAAGGTCACGCCAGATAAGTTTGACATCATCGGCGGCGCGGGTAGTGCCCTACTTTCTTCTCTGCGTATCTCTGCGTTCCTCTGCGCCTCTGCGGTTACTGCTTTTTTACGTAAATATTTACCGCAGAGGCGCAGAGGAACGCAGAGGTTCGCAGAGAAAATCTCAAATTAGGTCACCATCGCGGCGCGATGGCGCTTGCTGGAGTCTTTATCATCATTTATTGGCCGCGAAGCACAGCGATTGTTCGTTGACCTGTAGAATTAGATTTTCTTGCAACGAACATTTAGTGCGCGAGGCCACTATTCCAGGGGTGTTCTTACTGCTTGAGGTGATAGGGCACGCTGATGACTATGACACCTTCCTTGAAGAGGAGCGCGCCTTTAAGCATTAATGAACTTTGATTATGTAAGAGGTGTTGCCACCACTTCGCAGGGACGAATTCCGGCAGCAATACAGTGACCACATCATTACTGTTTTTTCGTTCAAGACGAGCAATGTAACGCAACAAGGGACGCGTAAGTTCGCGATACGGTGACGGAAGCACCACTAATTTCACTCCAGCTCCCCACCGCTCCCACTTCTCACGTAACTTAGCCGTGGCCTCTTCATCAAAGTCTACATAGACAGCCTCGACATGGTCCGGCGCAATCGACTTGGCATATTGAAGTGCTGCGACAACGCCTCGATGGATGCCTGAAATCGGCACGATAACGGCGTGCTTAATCGGACGAAGCTCATCAAGTCCTTCCGTGGAGAGTTGTTTAGCAACCCCGACATAGTGTTTGTGAATGGCGCGAAACATGAGAACAAGCAGAGGAACTACAACTACTACTATCCAGGCGCCGTGTATGAACTTGGTGGCAATGAATACGCAGA
Source organism: Pyrinomonadaceae bacterium (assembly GCA_044867025.1). GTDB lineage: Bacteria > Acidobacteriota > Blastocatellia > Pyrinomonadales > Pyrinomonadaceae > PSRF01. The sequence goes on from JBIOUJ010000079.1 coordinate 12,313, forward strand.
GGACAATGAAGGTGGCGATCGCGCCTATGGCATTAATGACAATGGATTTCTTCCAGTGCGAGCTGTCTGTGACCTCGTCGGTGACAAACGTCGAGCCGCGCTGATCTGAAGCCTCGAGTTCGGCATCAGGCAACGACTCAGCATCGACTGTACTTTGAGTGTAGTGGATGTCCTCCCCACGCCGTTTATTACCGTTTCTCTTCGCAGATTGCGCACGCTCTTTGAGCCAGTGTCGAACCATTCCCGACTGCGAAAGCGTGAAGGAGAGGAAAACCCCAACAGCATAAAGGGGAATGAGCCGGCTCGTGTCGCCCCCAAAAGCGACTACAAGAATGCTGGCGAAAATTGCGAGCATCACGATCCCGTTTGAGAAGACCAGCTTGTCACCCCGCGTTGCGAACTGCCGCGGCAGGTAACGATCACGGGCGAGTAAACTACTGAGCCGTGGGAAGTCAGCAAAAGACGTGTTGGCTGCTAAGACTAAAATTAACGCCGTGGCGATCTGAACCACGTAGTAGAACCAGGCCATTGGCCCAGTGAACATGATTCGCGCAAACTGGGAAATAACTGTTTCATGCTCATGCGGATGAACGCCGTAAAGATAAGCCAGGACACTCGTGCCTAAGAACATAGTGGTCAGTAGCGCCGCCATTATCACGAGCGTTGTTGCGGCATTCCTGGCCTCCGGCTTCTTGAACGCGGGAACACCGTTAGAGATAGCTTCGATACCGGTGAGCGCAGCACACCCGTTAGAGAATGCTCCCAACAACAGGAAGAGTGTCAATGGCTGAATCTTGTAACCCTCGGCGATCTTGATTTCGTCGGCGCCAGGAATCGGCGCCGCTCCACCGTAGGTGTAATAGCTGAAGAGTCCGTAACCAATCATGAAGAGAAAACTAAAGAGGAAGGCGTAAGTGGGCGCAGCGAAAAGCGCTCCTGACTCTCTTACTCCACGCAAGTTAGCCAGGGCAATAAAACCGATGCAAACCAAACAGAGAAAAACCTTGTGATCGTCCAGCCATGCGTAGCGGGTTCCCTGCATCATTGAAGTTATGGCCGCTACACCTGCTGCAATCGAAACGGCAACCGTCAGCACATAGTCAACCAATAGTGCGGCCCCGGCAATCAATCCGGCGTTTGTACCAAGGTTCTCTTTAGCGACAATGTAAGCGCCGCCACCCGACGGATAGGCATGGATAGTTTGCCGGTAGCTGATTGCTACGATGACAAGAAGCACGCCAATGCCGATTGAAACGGGTATGACGTACTTGAACGCGCCTGCTTGCCCGAAGGCCGCGGCAACCGCAAGCACGAGCAGGATTTCCTCGGTAGCGTACGCAGTAGATGAAAGTGCGTCAGACGAAAAAACCGCTAAAGCTGTTTTCTTTGAGAGACGCTCGTGAGCTGCTTGTTCTGTCCTTAATGCTCGACCAATGATAAAACGCTTGAGTTCTGCTGCCACTACTGTTGTTCCTCCCGGAGTCCCTTCATCACCAGCGCGCTGCGATGGGCAGTTCATCACGATCGACATCTGTGATCGTGAGTTTTCTCGTTGGGGGAACTTTCCCTTCCAGTGCTTCTCCACCCCCAAAGAACAAAGGGCGCGAAGCACAAGCTCCGCGCCCTTTGTTCAAAGGCGCATTATTCGTGTCCTTCTTTTAGCCTGCGGAGTTAGCTGACGGGCTCGGAACAAAGAAGTTTCCTACGTGCTGTGCACGATGCGCCCCATGTCTCATATTCGTAAGACGGTTGGTTCCCCCGCGCTGCCCCTCTCAAGTTCAACACCGTGAGCAGCTTCGGCAGACAAATTGTCAACAATAGAAGATTACGGGTAGTGCCCTACTTTCTTCTCTGCGTATCTCTGCGTTCCTCTGCGCCTCTGCGGTTACTGCTTTTTTACG
>JBIOUJ010000080.1:0-52146 GCA_044867025.1 Pyrinomonadaceae bacterium
TGATCGCGGTGGTTGACCCACCCGCTACCGCAGGTGGTACTGACCCGGTCCAAGTGCGGCTCTGAATTGAGAGGTCGCCGCGCGCCTGGAGCAACGCGTCAAGCGCGATTATCTGGCGCACTACGAACGCTGCCTGGCGGCGTCGAGTCAGGCGGTTGGACGCAATTGACTGTCGATCTAAGACAGGCTGTCCACCATGTGCGTGTACTTAGACCGCGTCCGTACCTGTGCCTCGTACTTGGATCGGGTCAGTACCACCTGCGGTAGCGGGTGGGTCAACGATCACCATCACGCATGATCGCGGTGGTTGACCCACCCGCTACCGCACGTGGTACTGACCCGGTCCAAGTGCGACTCTGAATTGAGAGGTCGCCGCGCGCCTGGAGCAACGCGTCAAGCGTGATTATCCGGCGCACTACGAAGGCTGCTTGGCGGCGTCGAGTCATGCGGTTGGACGCAATTGACTGTCGATCGATGCAGAATCCAAAACCGTAATTTGTATGTTTGCAGTTCAGACGAAATCAAAGGGTGTGGCAGAAGGAAAGCAGCACGGCGGTGCGGCGTCGCCGCGTCAGCAAACGTCTGAAGTCAATCCTGTTTGGCAGTCGCTGGCGCTGCGACCTTTCGGCGTTCAAACCAAGCTGACTGTCAGTCAACCCAACGATCCGTACGAACAAGAGGCCGATCGCGTCGCCGATCACGTGATGCGGATGGCAACACCCCTGCGCAGCTCATTCTCTTCCACAACTTCTCTCGAAGCGCAACGAAAATGTGCCGGCTGCGAAGCGGACGAAGAACCGATACAACGCAAGGAAGAGAGTGGTGCAGCAGAACCGGCGCCGGCGCCGGCAATAGTCGATGAAGGCTTGAGCTCACCTGGTCGAGCTCTCGACACATCCACGCGCACTTTCATGGAATCTCGTTTCGGTCATGACTTCAGCCAGGTGCAAGTGCACGAGAATTCACGCGCGGCAACTTCAGCTACCGCCATCAACGCTAAAGCCTACACATTAGGTTCTCACATCGTCTTCGCTGCCGGTCAGTATCAGCCGGAGAGTAACCAGGGCCGGCGGCTGCTGGCCCACGAGTTGGCCCACACGGTCCAGCAGGGCGGCGCCGCTGCCCGCGTGCAGCGCGATACAGAAGACTTTCGTGTGACGCAGGTTCAACCCGACCCGGTTGAACGGACGAAGGGAATTGCGCCGCGCTTCTTTTTCGAAATTGAGCGATCTGATTTTCGTGAGGACGTACCGGCTGAGAAAGCCGAGCGTGACCGCCTGATAAAGTGGGCCGGCGAGCACAAGGGTGAAAAGACTCGCGTCACCGGACGCGCGAGCCAGGAAGGATCGCGTGTGAGCAACACGCAACTCGCCCGGGAACGTGCGAACACGGTGGCGAAAATACTTCGCGATCACGAAGTGAAAGTAGATGAGAAAGACATCCGGGTTGACATGTCGTACGCCAAGCACCCGGTCGACTACCGATTCTATCGCTCAGTCGAGCTCGGTGATCCGACGTGTAATAAGTCCGCTGCACAGAAAACGAAGGACCTCTCCGATTGCGAAACCGCGTTCACTGCGGCTCATGGCCGTGCGACTGCGATCGCCAATGCCGCAATGGCGCGGATAAGGGCTGACGAAGATCCAGAAGCCAAAACTACACCACCACCCGCGGTGACCCGCGACGCCGTGTTGGCCCGTCATTTTCCAGGTATCGACCGCGCGACGCTCCTGCCGTTGTTCGAGGCCGTTGTAAAACGTCTTGGCGAAGTCGCTGCTGCGGCAGGACACACGTGCATGGATCAATGTGTCGAAGAGGAAGTATGCGAGCGCCCAGCTTCGGCTGGGGCTGATACGCCGCTAAGGCTCTGTGCCGCTTTCTACATTCCCGAATTTCACGCTGGATTGACAACAGAAGCCCGCGTGTTTGCGGTCCTGCATGAGACTACGCATTCGGCCGTAGTTCCAGGCAGCGATCCCGCGGAGAGCGTGGGCATTGATATCGGGTATTCGAAGACGCGGCTGTTTGGGGTATTGACTGGAACCGAAGCGCTTCGGAATGCTGACAGCTACGTCATGACGCTGCTCATGTTGGCAGGGAGTGCTGGTAATGCGCCCTCGGTGTTGGCGTCTCGCCAGGCGCCACCGGCAGATAAATTTCAACTGACAACACCGACGGGTGAAACAGGCGATCGCAATGTAAAGGCTCGACGGGCGATCGGATTTGCCGAATCATGGCTCAACTACTCAGCTTTCTGGTCGCCGAAGGCTTACGAATTAGTGGCTAACTCACTGAGTTCCTGGAAAACTGATCCCGAAGACATTGCTGGTCAAGTGATCCTCGAAATCTGGGCGCCGACGTTCCAATTGCATCATCCAGGCGCTGCCGCACTCAGTGAACCGGAGATTGATGCGTTCCAGACGGACGTTGCGACGCGAGGCTTCCCAACGCCTCCGATCTCGAGTCATTCGACTATCGAAGATCGGACAAAAATCGCCGGCATCTACGATCGCTACAAGAGAATGCTCAAATCGTTGAGTAGCGCTCTGACAGTCGATCGTGCGGCCAGCGGCGATGGCAGTTGGTCCACCGGCACTGGACTACCCGGACTCGGAACGAATGTGGAACTACCAGACACATTTTTTACGACGATGACACCAGACGAGCAGACACGTCACGTCATTCGTTTGATGGCCCGAGCGATGAGCGATGTTGGAGCCACGTGGGTCGAAGCATACGTGGAAGCCGCGGACGGCGTGCACAGATACCGCGGGCTTGGGCCGTGATTTAGGCCGCAGATTTTCGCAGATGAACGCGGAAAAGATCTGCGTTCATCTGCGAAAATCTGCGGCGTAAATGCACTTGTAATTACGACATAGGCGAGGTATATCACTTACGAGACCGTTATGTTTGAGCGCGCTACGTCCAATCAGATCGAAAGAAACACCTCGACCGACGCGCCGAGGCCTGCCTTGGACCACTCTCCGGCGTCGCAGGTTTGGACTTCGCTTGCTCTTCGACCAGCTCCACTGCAACGAAAGCTGGCGATCAATCCGCCGGACGATGCTTACGAACGTGAAGCAGATCGCGTCGCCGAAGCCGTGACTAACTCAACAACTCCACAAGTTCAGCGCGCCTGTGCTTGCGGCGGTACATGCGACGAGTGTTCGGCGGGCGCGAAAGTTCAGACCATGCACACGGGAAGCGAGCACGCCCACGAAGCGACAGCGCCGCCGGTCGTTGATGAAGTGCTTCGCTCACCCGGCCAGCCACTCGAGCCATCTACGCGCGCCTACATGGAAGATCGCTTTGCTCACGACTTCAGCAACGTGCGCGTTCACTCAGACGCGAAAGCGGCCGAGTCGGCACGGTCCGTCAACGCGCTCGCGTATACCGTCGGCTCTGATGTGGTCCTGGGCGAGGGACAACACGCACAGCACACTGATGCAGGTCGAAAATTGCTTGCGCACGAGTTGACGCATGTGGTCCAGCAATCGAGCGGGCTCGGACGAAAAACACTACAGCGCTGGACGATAAACAAATGTAATCAGGCGCAGTCCGTTTACATTGAAGACGCATTCGCAAAGTCGTTCGACACTTTGTCGAAAGCAGCCAGGCGTCTCGAGCAGAAGCCGACCACCGATAACGTGAAGGCAGCGTTGTGGCTCGCCTTCCGCAGTGACTCCGACGCAACCGCTCAGCTCGTGAGTAAAAGAATCAGCACGCTGAGAGACAAGATCACCAGCGCCAGTATCACTTGCACCGACACCACCAAACATGACGAGTGCAAAACAGATGCTGGTTTTCACAGTCGTGGCCCGGCAGACTATGGAATGATCTATCTATGCATGCCTGCTTTCAGTAATGCCACTGCAATCGAACAGTCGAACACGCTTACACACGAGGCCGCTCACAAGTATTTGGGAGTGAGGGACAAGGGTTACTTTGCGAAGGACTGCGTAGAAACAGCACGTGTCGCGTCCAAAGAGGGGAATGAGGAAACGGAGAAAGATTCAGGCACGGCTGGCGATGATCCCTCGAAGCGTCTTAACAATGCCGACTCTTACTCGTGTTTCGTCCATTTCCTGTTGCGACGGGGCACAGAGAAACTGACCAAAGAAGCTGCGGATTACAGTGGCAAGAACCTAAAACTCGACGCGCCTGAGGGGTGGATCGCCACGCAGACTGAGCAGCCAAAACGAACCGTATTCCGTTTGATCGATCTGCCGACGAATAGCGGCTTCAGGGCGAAGTGGAGTCTGATTGCGCCGAATGGTGACGTGTTTCGTGTAATGTCGGCAAGAGACGATCGTATCCCAACACAAACTTTCAATGAGGATGCGCTGGAGGTCTACGTACCGAAGGACGTTCGTTTGGAACTCGAGCAGAAGAATATACATGAAGTGATATTGCAAGTTGACGTTCAGCTCTACCGGCCGGAGAAGGGTCAACCCGATCCTCCACTGGTTACCAGGAGTGTTAAGTTGACGGTAAGTCATGGTAAGGACACGTTTGACGTGGGAACTAATGAGCCGACAAAGTCCTAAGATAGGCAGCTCGCCAACCGCTGAACTCGACGTTTCGCGACGTCATGCGAAGCCGGAAACAGCGCCTCGCGAACACAAATCGTTCGCCGGTTCCCCGTGGCAGTCGCTTGCGCTGAGGCCTGTTAATCTTCAGTCAAAGCCTGTAGTGCAGAGACAGACGCCGGCTCCGATGCCGGGAGCTTTACCACCCAATCCACCAGCACCCGCGGCGCCCAAAGAGAAAAAGGAAGCACCCGCGCCTGCACCGGCTCCCGCTCCCGCGCCGGAGGAAAAGAAGACGACGAAAAAGAGAGCGCCTGTCGGCACGACTGGAATGTTCAAGAATAATCCGACCAAGGAAATCACCAAGTGGGATTACGTGGTTTACCAGGATCACGTGCGACTCGGCAATCGAAAAGCGGACGAAACGAAGGGTGGTCCAGTAATCGGAAGTTGGCCGTGGATGACAAACAATCCCGGCGATTTAACCGGCGACGTGGCGCCGCGGAAAGAGGTTAAGGACGATCCGGATTCAGCCTACAGGCAGGACAAACGCATCTGGGGCGATCCGATTCAACGCGGCAAGAGTCCGGGCAGCATGAGTCCTGTTGCGGGTTCGACTGGATTGAGTCCTGGTAACACGGCGGTGCCCGGTTATGCGGCGCGTGGAGACCTGGCGATCTTCGCGGATCGCGAGCGAGGACGCCGCGGGTTGAAGGAATGGATTCAAAAGTATTATGGAAACATAACGCTTGCTGAGTCGGTGAAGTTACACCTCGGGCCCGCGTCGTCACACGTCAAGGGAGTGGATGATCCGGAGAAGTATCCGAAACTGCTACAGCAGTATCTTACGGACAAGGGTGGTTATCCGGCCGATTACGTTCGCAAGACAAAGGGCACGGATGTGAAGGAAGGGGAATGGAATGATGTGATTGATGCTTTCGGTTATGCCGAAGGTTTTTATAGTCGCCGCGAAGTAGCAGGAAAGCCGGGCAAGTTTCAGTACGTCGAAAACAAGGGAATCATTTACAAGTGCAGCGGCCGCGAGCCAATCGACGTCGATCCGGCTTACGCAAAACTCTCACGCGTCACGAGCATGCCCCAGGACACCCCACCCGAGATCAAAGACCTGCTAGGGTGCGAATAAGAGTTCAGCCGCAGATTTTCGCAGATGAACGCAGATCAGATCAGCGTTCATCTCTGCGAAAATCTGCGGCTGAACTCTGTCTACCTCACAGCGATTTCAGGAACCTGATGAGTTGCCCCCGCTGTACCGGCGTCAGCGCCTGGTATGCGGTACGGCTCGATGATGCTTGTCCGGCGTGACGCAGGACCGCCTCGTTCAGCGTAAACGACTGCGCACCGCTGTTCGAGGGCGCGCTGGACGAACCGCCGTCGTGCATGAACTTGTCGCGAGTCCTCAGTCCCCACAGCGGCGCTGTCCGGACCTTGTTTTTGGTTAGCTCACCGTTCGTCTCCACGATCCCGTCACCCGTCCCGATGTCGTGCAGCAGGAAGTCGCTGAACGGATGAATGATCTTGTCGCCGAGCGCCAGCGGCACAACGAACGTTCCGCCGTTGATAACCGAGCCGACGGGCGCCGTCGTGATCGAGCGGACGTGACAAACCGAACATTGGAGCGAGTTGAAGAGTAGCGAGCCGGGATCGGTCGCGTCGTCCAGCACCATCGCGCTATTGCGTGGCGGGGCTTTGGTCGAGCGCATGAAGCGCGTGAACGCCTCCACGTCTTCGCCGTGTCCTTCCTCGCCTCCGGTGTCTTCGGGATCAGCCACTGTATCGGCGAACGCAACGGTGCGACCTAGTGAAGTCTGCTCGCGCGGTTGGAGCGGGCTGGTGATTCCCATCTCAAATAAGTAAGCCCCGGCGGAGAAGCTGAGCAGAGTAGCAACCGAGTTCTTCCAGCCAAAGCGCCCAATACGCGTCTGATCCGGCGCTTCAGTAATGTCTACTTCTATAGCGGTGCCGCGCATGCCCACCGGTTGACTGTCGCGTATTGAGAGCAGCGTCCCGTCGGCGATGCACTCGACAAAACCGAGGCCGACGAGGATCGGCGAGGCGCGGAACGTTTTGACCGTCTCTCCCGTTGACTTCGACCACGCAGGCTGGTCGCCGCCGCCGTCGTTGTTCCCGTTGACCTGGCTCGGGTTGGTGCCGTCAGGTGCGATGGCCCAGATTTTCAAGCCGGCGTTGCGATCGCTGCCAAAGGCGATGGCGGAGTTGTCAGGCGCCCAACTGGGATTTCGATCTGAAGCCGCGTTGTTCGTCAGCCGCGTTGCGATACCACCGACGGCGAGAATCTTGTAAATCTCGTAGTTGCCGTCGCGATTCGTGCTGAACGCGATCGTCATCCCGTCGGGCGAGTAGGTCGGACGTTCGTCGTTGCCAACACCGGTTGTGATTTGCATCTGCCCGGAGCCGTTCGCGTTCATCGTCCAAATCTTGCCGACCGGGTTGATGGCGTTGGGCGTGCGCTGGAAAGCGATCTTCGATCCGTCGGGTGAGAAGGTTGGCATCCGGTCGTTAACGAGCGGGCTATTGGAGATGTTTGTCACTTCCGTGCCGATCGGCGTCATTGTGAAGATCTGGGCAGTGCCCGTGCGTGTGCTGCTGAAGGCGATCGTTGCTCCATCAGGCGACCATGCGGGCTGGGAATCGCCCTCGAATGAGATCAGGTTAGGGTTCGTGCCGTCGTTGTTCACGACCCAGATGCCACCGTTGGCGCCGAACGCGATCTTCGACCCGTCGGGCGACAGGGCCGGGAAGCTATGACCGGTTGTGGGTACGTTAGGGTCGGTGTTTATGACGCCGGCATCGATGTCAAAGGAAACGATGCTGACTTGCGTGGCATTGTTGGTGTAGATGATGTGCGGCCCGCCGGGGACGCGCTCCTGAATCGTCGTGTTGATGCTGCGCGAGTTAATGAGCGAGCCACCGGGAGCAGCAACGAACGTCCCGTCGGGTGCGCTGTGTCCTGCCCGCACTTCCATGATTTGGCTGACGCCGCCGCTGACGCGGTTTTGATGACACTCGACGCACGCCTGTGCGTTGTAAATGGGGCCGAGCCCGTCTGCCTTTTCTTCGCGCTCTTCGAAGGCGGCGCGATCGGCATCGAAAGTGGCTTGGTCTGTGAAGCCGTTGGTCAGGTTGTCGAAAAGGGCAGGTGCTTCGGTCGGACCGCCTTGGCTTGTGACGGTCGGGGTGAGCACCAACGAGATAATGAGCGCTGAGGCGAAGCAAGCGATGACAAAGAACTTGATAACTTTCATACTCCCCTCCTAGGGTGGCAACGCTTTCCGGGCTTACCGGAAGCGGGTCAAGCAGATGATTTGAGAATTTGGACGAACTACTTGGACGGAAAAAGGTTAATAAAACCCGGCGTAGGCCGAGGCGTGGTCACGCCGGCAATGAATCTGCGAGTGAGAAGCGTCGGGAGCTATGAGATTAGAAAAGAAGAACGGTTGGGGCCGTGCATTTTTTCTAAATCGTGTTCAGGGGTTTTGAGGGTTTGCGTAATTTACTCGCATCGAATATTAGCGTCAACAAAATACCGTTGGCGGTTCTTGCTGCACTCACTTACTGCCTGGGACGCGATAGAGATTCGCGCGGCCGCGCCGGCCTATCAGTTCGATCATTCTGCTTTCGCGTAGACAGTAGGCCATCTTCTGCGCCAACTCTCTGCGAGTTTCGATCTGAGTAGCGAGATCAATTGTGGTGAATGAACCCAGTCCGTCCGGAAGAAATCGTAACCAGTCCGCCGACGCGCCGAACAAACGCTGATCGACAACCTCCAGCAATCGACGTCCTTCAATAACCCATCCTCTCGTGCGCCATTTTCGTTTCCCTTCGTATCGCCTTACCTCTTCTTCCCGAATCATCAACACTTCGAGAGAAAAATTCGGATTCGATAACAACTGCGGGATACTGACCAGCTCCCAAAAGAGATCCTCCATGCGCCCTCGCTTGGGTGACTTGCGACGAACGGGTGTGATGCGATCACCAGACGGCAACCTGACGATCCATTTCTCCTGCACGATGGGATAAATCAGACGCACGTGATGTGAGAGTGCGAGAGTGTTGAGCTTTGACTTGATTGAAGAAAAATTGCGGGTTTGGATCTCTATCAACAGCTCATCGCGTACGATATCGATCACAAACCCGTCAACTGGAACTTCAAATCGATCGCCGGGCCGCGCATACCACTGTTTCAGTGATGCGTGGAGCGGCTTCTCGTTAAGTAAACCGATTCCCGACATTGACCGTTGCCGCAGATTAACACCGATGAACGCAGATTGGATCTGCGTTTATCTGCGTAATCTGCGGCTAATTTTATTTCAGGGCGGACTCGATGGTGGCCTTCAGCGTTTCATATGAGTGATCGGAAACGCGCTTGCCGTTGATGTAGAGCGTCGGAGTGCCGTTGACCCCAAGCTTGTGGCCGTCGATCACGTCGCGCTGAACCTTCTCGGCGAACTTGCCGCTATCGAGCGACGCATCGAACTTAGCGCGGTCAAGACCAACCTCAGTCGCGTACTGCCTCAGCTTGTCAACGCCGAGCGCAGACTGATTCTTGAAAAGCACCGCGACGTATTCCCAGTACTTGCCCTGCTCGCGCGCAGCCTCCGCAGCCTCGGCAGCCTTGCGCGCATCCGCGTGTTGCGAAAGCGGGAAGTCGCGCACAACCAGCCGCACGCGATCCCCAAACTCGTTCACGATCCGCTCGAGAACCGGATGTTGACGTGCGCAACTCGGGCACTGGAAGTCAGTAAACTCGACGATCGTGACTGACGCTTTCGCAGCTCCCTTCGCCGGCTGATCGTCTGTTGCAATCGGAAAAGACGGCGACTCGGGCGCGGTCAGATTGACCTCGATCTTCGACGCGCGTCGCAGTTGATCGGCGTACGCAACAGTCGCTTCCTGCTCCTTGCGTTCCTGCATGTACTGAACGACCTGCGGTTTAACTTGCGCGAACTCACCGCTGATCCGATCTTTGTTTTCGTTGTAGAACGCCTGCGCTTCGGCGTCCGTCACGCGCGGCACTTTCGCAGTCACCTCCGCATCGAGCAGCGCCCGCGTGGTGATGCCTTTCTTTTGTGCTTCCTGTGAGAGCAGCGTGTCGTTCACTTTCAGATCGATGTCCTGCTTACGCAGCGCGTAGACCTGTTCCTGAACATTGAAGATCAACGGGCGCAAACTGTTTTCGATGTCGCCCATCGTGATCTGCTTGTCGTTGACTGTCGCCAACACGCTTGCGCGATCCGCGGCAGTCGCAGGCGGCGCCGTTGGCTTGGCGATCACCTTGACCTGCGCGGCCGCGCGCAACCGTTCAGCGAGCTTTTGAGCGAGCTCCTGCTGGCGCTGGTAACGAAGATATTCAATGACGTTGTTCTTCTCGTCCTTGAATTCTCCTTTGATACTCGCCTTGTTCTTGTCGTAAAACGCCTGGGCTTCGGCTTCAGTCGGCGCCTGGGCCTTGGCAATGACCTCGTCTTTGATCACCTGCGACTGCGTCACGCCGCGTTTTTTCGCTTCATTTTCCAGCAGTATCGAATCGATCTGAAGATCGAGTTCACGCTGGCGCGCTTCGACAACTTGCCGCTGCAATTCTTCCACGCGCGATCGCGTTTCGGGGCTCAGATCCTGCTTCGAGATCTTCACTCCGTTTACCACGCCGAGCACTTCGGGGAGCGGCTTATCCTCGCACCCGCACTGGTTCTCAACCTTCTGCGCAGCCTGCTGTGCACTGAGGGGCGCAGCAACCACAAACATAAGTAGAAGGACAAATAAAAGTTTTTTCATCGTAAGTTCCGTTTCATCTATTAGGGCGCGCGAGCGCCGATTAGTTGTTATTGACCCAGCCGTTCGAGACGAATTCTTTTTTAACCGGATCAATCGAAAGGACGTAAGCGCCCATCGCGCCTACGCGACGGTTCGGTCCAAACGTAATGCTTGGGGTCACGCCGGTGTCGTACTCGTAGAAACCCTCGAGCGCCGTAATGAGCTTTTCGCGGTTCACATCTCTTCCGGAGCGCTTCAACGCCTCGGTAAAGATCTTCGCGGCCGCAAAAGCGTTCAACTGCGACGCGATGTGTCGCGATGGAAACTTGTACTTCTCTTCCAGCGCACGCAGTTCCGCCAACCCTGCTGGTCCAACGTCACCGGGCACGCTCGGAAAGGCGAGAAAAACATGATCCTTAAAACTCAAAGGAACAGTCTTCACGAGATCCTTCCGCGCGAATGAGCCGAGCAGAAGAATGTGCGGAGTCCAATTCGCCGCCGCGGCGGCGCTGATAAACGTGTCATCACCACTCGCACTTAGAAAGACGACAGTCTCAACGCCTTCTGCCTTTAAAGCTGCCGCGATAGACGCCGCATCGAAGCGTGCGTTAGAAAAAGATTTCGTCGTGACGGTGGTCCAACCAGTTTTACGCGCCTGATCTTCTATCGCTGCCGCAGCCGCCAACGCTAATTCGTTTTCGGAATGAACGATCGCGAGCTTCGACTTCTTCAACTCCGGTTTACCGGCGGCAAAGTTAATAAGAGCGCGCGCTTGTTGACTTGCACCAGGCAAAAGATAAAAGAGATTTCGATTATTCTGAGCGTTCGCTTGCGTCAACAGCGTCACTGGTCCCATGAAAGGGATTTCTGCTTCTCGCGTTATTGCCGCCAGCTCTTTGTCCGCGCCTGCGCTCAGCCCGCTGACGATCGCGAAAAGGTCATCATTCTCGACAGACTTTTTGACGTTCGCTGCGGTCGTTGCTGCATCGGCGCCCGCGTCAATCGTTTGCAGCTCAATGCGACGGTTGTAGATTCCGCCTTTGTCGTTGACGTTGGCGAAATACGCCGTGAGCACGTCTTTCATCGCTGCGCCGATCTCTGCAAGCGCGCCCTCTTTCGGCAGGATCGTAGCGACTTTAATGGTCGTTTCGGTCAGGCCCGGATCGCGGTCCGTTTCGATGCGTTTGAGATAAGCGATCAGATCGGCGATGTCCTGGGGAGACATCTGATAGCGCGGCATCGCCTTCGCTAATTCATTTCCCACCGGGTCCACACCTTGTGTCAACGAACGAATAAACAGTGCTTCATCAAACGGTCCGTGCTTTCGTCCATTCGGATGCGTGTGGCCGTAGGCCTTTGTCATGTTGGACCACGTCAGGTTTCCCGCAGTCACGCCGCCTTCGGTTTTCCCTTCACCGCGAAGACCGTGGCAACCGCCGCACGTCAACGTCGATGCGGGCACGTCGAAATCGTTGAGCATGGCCTTGATCTCCGTTCCCGAAGAACTCTCGCCACGCAGGTAGATCGCCTTACCGCGACGCTCGCTGACACTTAATTGACCGTAAGCCACGGAGCCCGCAAGAAGAACACTGATGAAAATTAAAACTCTAAACTTCATTTCGTTTTCGAGACATCTGCGCCTTTGTCGTTAACAACGCTTTCGACAACCTGCACCAGTTCGCCCACGTTCGCCATGCCGAACGCTTTCTTCCACAATCCGGTCGGCTCGTTGCCGATGATGAAAATCGTCTTGTGATCCTCTTTCTGCTCGACGTACTGACCGAGCTTGTAGAGTGCCCAGTCGAGATTCTCCTTCTTTCCGGTCAGGAAGATCCAGCCGGGTCCGGCGTGAAACTTCTGCGCGTACTCTTTTATCCGCGCGGGCGTGTCGTTCTCGGGATCTACCGTCATCGAAACGAGGAACACATCGCGGCCAACGCGATCGCCGAGCACTTCCTGGATCTTCTCCATGTTGCGATTCATCGGGGGACACACCGAAGTACAAGTCGTGAAGAAGGCGTTGACCACGACGGTTTTGCCTTTGAGCACGTCCGAGTAAAAACGCACCTTCTTGCCATCTTGATTCAACAGCTCGACGTCGGTGAAGTACTTCTGTGCCGGCGACGATTCTTCCGACGCGGTTTTCGCCATGTGCGAATGATCGTGCGGCGCGGGTGGAGCAACAGGTTTAGTTTGCGGTGCAGAATTCTGGCCGGGCGCTTGCCCCCCAGCTTGCGCCTGGCCCAGACAGTTGTGCGTCATTGTGACAACAGCAACCGCCCATATAAATAGGATAAAAACTTGTCGTTTCATTAGTTCGATACCTCCGCCGTAAGACTCTTTCCTGCCATTGCGTCGTTGATGATTTGCACTAGCTGACTTGTTTTCGCCAGACCGTAAGTGCGCGTCCACGTGCCGTGCGCGTCGTTGCCGATGAGTATGGTCGGCGAATGATCTTCGCGGCGCGCGGAAGATGCACCGAGTGCGCGCAGCAGTTCGTCAACCTGGGGTTTGTTTCCGGTAACGAAGGTCCAACCTTCGCCGGCGTGGAATTTCGCGCCCCATGCTTTGAGACGTTCGGGAGTGTCGGTCGCAGGATCGACGCTGATCGAGATGAAGCGAACGTCGCGGCCGACTTTGTCGCCTAGCTCTTTCTGCACGCGAGCGAAAGTTGCGCCGAGTGGCGGACAGATCGTCGTGCAGGTCGTAAAGATAAAGTTGATAACGACAGTCTGGTCTTTGACGAGATCTGTGTAGAAATGGATCTTCTTTCCGTTCTGATCGAGCAGTTCGAGATCGGGGACATTGATTTTTGTTGCGCCGGCGTCGTGTGATACGACGACTGGTTCGGCAGCAGCTTCATCGTGCTTTACGACTCTGAGATCCATGCCGCACTTCGGACATCTGCCCTTAGACTTCGATTTCACATCGGGGTGCATGGGGCATGAATAAGTCGCTTGCACTGTCTGTTTGCTTTGCGCGGGCTTACTCCTCTGGGCCTGAGCAGGAATGTACACAAGGGCACAAATGATCAAACTCAATATTATTTTTATATTCATCGTTAGTTCTCTCCTTCCTTCGCGGGCGCGTTGCTCGCAGTTGCGGTTCAAGAATCGCTGTTGGATACGGTCAGTACCACCTGCGGTAGCGGGTGGGTCAACCTCCGAATTAACAACTCAAATGCCATCGGGTGACCCACCCGCTACCGCAGGTGGTACTGACCGTATCCAAGTGTGGGCCAAGTCGCGTGGCATAATCCGATCAATACCTACTTGCTCGCGGTTGCGGTTACCGTCTGTAACGTGAGAGACGGCAGTTGCCTGAAAGCCACTCCCTGCGATCGGCTCTCGACGAAGATGAAGTACACGCCCGTCTGCGGAACGTTTATGTCGAGTTCATAAACGCCGTCGCCGGCTGACCGCGCGAACTCGCGTTTCTGCCAGGTGCCTGACGCCAGCAACGTCAGCACGCGCAAGTCCTTCAAATCACCCTTCGCTTTCAGCGTCGTGTTGTCGATGACTTTGAAGCGGAGCTTGTAGTTTTCCGCGACGCGGAGTTGCGTGTCCTTGTTCAAGTATTCGATTCGAATGGCGACCTTCTTTTCTCGCGGGACATCCGGATTCGGCTTCGCTTCGGCATTGAAGCAGTGTGTGATGCGCGGCGAGTCGAGCAGGAACGCGACGTCGTAGATGCCGCTCTTCGGCAGTTTGGTCGTGGTGGAATAAACACCCGAACTGACTTCGCGGAGCGAGCGATCGACTACCATCACCGCGCGCGGATCGCGGCGGTAGTTCTGAAAACTACCCATCGGAGCCGCCATGCCTTCCGAGTAGTAATAGATGACGCGGTCCGCCGGGTTCGCTAGCAGGACTGAATTCCCTTCCGGAGCAGGGACGATGACATCGGCGATGCTCGCCTCCTCCGACGATTCAGCCGGCGGGGTTTGTCCACCAGGAAATTTCGCGATGTCGGGTTGGCCCGTCAGCGTGCTCAGACGAATCATGTTGACCTCGGTCGAACCGGTCGAGCGGACGTAAGCAAACACGTCTGTGAACGCGACCTGATCCGGACCTTTGTCCACGCTGATCGTGTGCGCAAGACGATTCGTCGAGGCGTCGAACACGTACACGACGTTCTCTTTCGTGTTCGGCACAAAGCCCCAACGACCACCCGGCGCGAAGCGCACGTTTCTAACACCCGGCTTCACTTGAATCCGCGTTGCGATCTGCCGGCTGCGCGTGTCGACGACTGTGATACTCCCGTCGACTTCGTTCACCACATAAAGCGCATTCGCGATCGTCGAAAAAGCTACCGACGTAACCGCAGCGCCCGTCTTGAGATCTTTGACCTTCGCGAGTTTCTGAATGTCGATAACCGACAGCGTGCCGTCCTGCTCGTTGGTGATGAACGCGAACCGGTTGTCGTTGCTGAACTCGATCTCATGATGTCCGTTTCCAGTTGCGACCTGGCCCACCACCTTCAACGTGGTGGTATCAATCACCGTCACACCGGCCGCGTCGTTACCAACCCACAAATACCTCTCGTCGGGTTGCAAGCGAACACGCGTTGGCTTGATGCCCGTATCGATATTCGCGACGACTTTCCATGTGCTAGTGTCGACGACGGCAATCTGGTTAACGAGAGGCATGCTGACGAAAACCTTCTCGTCGCTGCTCTTCTGGACCCAGTCTTTGCCCGGGCTCTTCAGCATCACGAGCGTCAAGAGCTTGCTCGAGCCAAAACCAAGCAGCGGGTCGATGACGGAGATATTGGCTTCGTCATTCAGCGCGAGCAGGTAATAGGTGTTTAGATCAACATCAGGACGTGAGCGAAGACTTCCCTGGAGAAATGACTGAACTTGTTCGCGGCACGCCTGCTGATCAGTTTCGCCTCCGGTTCGCTGTGTCAGCCATACGGAAGGTTTCACGCCGGAGAGCGGCGTCTTGGTAGCCTTGTCGTGAATCTTGAACTGAACATGAGCTTCGCGCGCTTCCATCAGCTCGGAAGACTTGCCGGCTTCTTTGATCGGTTCGATTGTGAATTCAACCTCGACACCATCTCGCTCGATCTTTTGGGGAGCGGGTTTCTGTTGGGCCAAGGTGGTGTGTACGCTCAACAGGGCTGCGACGAAAAATATCAACACGCGAGTAATCGCCTTCAAGTCGCGCATCGTGCTACAGAACGATCGGACAGCAACGACGGCATCGTTAGCGAAGTCGAGAATCGCGCTGCGCAGTTCCGGCGACTCCTGAAAACTGAAGAGTGTGCGACCGTTATTCTGCTTAATGTTCTCGATGGGAAAGCCCTTGCAGCGTAGATAGCTGGTTAGCGTGAGATCGGTTGTCTGATATGTGGGTTTCATCGTTTATTCGCTTTCATCAGGGTCTTCTCTGTGCGCACCTCTGTCCTCTCTGTGGCATAACCACAGAGACGCAGACAAACAGAGGTGGCACAGAGAAGAAGTCGAGAGTTGTTAGTTGCAGGGCGCGCCGGTGCTTTGCACGTTGAGGTCGCTGAGAGCCGCGATGATCGCGTCGCCGTCAGCGATGAGTTCCTGTCCCGTTGGACCAACCGCCGGATCCTGGTTGAGCTTGTTAGCGGAGATCATATCGTTGACTTTCTTCTGGAAGTCTCTGACCTTCGTGACGGAGTTGCAGAACTTGCCCTGGTCGAGCGTCAACGCAACGCCATCGAGCTGACCGAGAAGGCCTGGTCGATCTTTCGTCTCGGCGAACTTGCCGGAGATCTGAATTATCTGAACTTTACCCTTGAGTTGGGTGATCATGGATTGCACTTCGCTGACGGTTGTAGCCAGAGCCAGCGGAGCAGCAACGAGCATAATGAGTGCGCAAAAAATAGCGGCTAGAGAATTTCTTTTCATCTTGATTTTCATCGTTCCTTTAGTTGGATTTTATCGGGCACTTCCCATTTAGCAATGACCGTGCCTCTTGTAATCGTTGTAGATGTGCGGAAATCAGTAGTGAGGGTGTTCCGTGGTGGAACACTGAGCAGCACAAAAGGCACAAAATGAACTTTGTGCCTTTTGTTGCTCTGGTCTAGTGCCTTTTGTGGCTTTACTGCGGTGTCACGCGGAAGATGCCCCACAGCCCGTTATCGAACTGGAAGGACGACTGCGTCCGGAAGAGATAATCACCCGTCACGCCGCGTGCGCCGCCTGCGCCGTTCACAGGGACTACATCCATGTGATTCGACGCGCCATGACCCTGCTGGGCGCCCTTCCACTCAGAAAGTGGATTGTTGCCGATCTGGGTCGAGTTGTTAACGTATGGCTCCTGCTGCCAGATGTGTCCATGAACCTGGAACACGTTGTTACGCGCGTGGCCATTTGAATTGAGCACGCGGAACCTGACAGGCGTTCCGACCTTCGCCGTGAACACAGGAGTCACAGGGTCGCCGCCAACCTGTGCGTTTGACAGCGAGTTAGTGTAGTCGAACGCGCGAGTCTGCTCGAGTGGCAGGTCAGGCTCGTAGCCCAATCGCTTCCACATCGGCTCGCTGCGATAGTTGAGGGCCTTCTGACCGGAGTCTTCCGGATCCTCTTCACCCGCCACGTTCGGCACTGCGGCCGCATCACCCTCGAGTTCACTACGACGCATGTTGATGTCGGTCTGGAACTGGAGCACGAATTCACGGAACGAGGTGCCGTCAGTCTTACTGACGGTCGCCTGCGCGCGCGAGTTCGCGTCTTCAATCCAGGTCGCACCCTGCGGCTCGATGATGAGTGAACCGATAGCGCCCTTGTTCGAGTGCTTGATCGGGTCAGACGAGATCAGGTTGGTCGCGCCGAACTCAATCGGCGTGGCAACCTTCGTCGTGCCGTTCATGCGGATGTCGCCCGCGTACCACTTGTACTTGACGGACTCACCCGGCTTCGCGGTTTGACGACCATCGGGAGTATACGATTCGGGATTACCTACCACGTTGAAGCCAACGTTGGCGCCGTCACTCGACACCACGTCGTACGCCACGAGCTGCGGGTGCAGACCGACCTGATTGGACGGCTTCACCTGGTTCGCGTTGAAATTCTCAACGACCATCGGCAGCGTGTTCCAGCCAGGCAGATCCGGCATGTCGGTTGGGAGCTGATTGAACAGCGTGACTTCAATACAGTCGCCCGCATTCGCTCTCAGCACGAGCGGCTCAACCGGCACGCCGGCTTTTAGCTTGCCGGTCGCAGCGTCGATATCGTTCGTGCGGACATACATGATCGCCGTTGGATCGTGCAGTTTACCGCCCTGATTCGTGCGTTCGTTATAAACGAGCGTTCCTCCTGGTAACGCATCCTTCGCTGTAACAGCAGTCACGCTGAACTTGCGGCTTGGAGCAGCCACCGGACAGGTGCCGTTGAAGTCTTTCTTGTTGACAGCAGCCTTCGCCTGGCCGGTCGGGTTGTTTGGTAACAGTTGCAGGTCAGGCTGGAGGCCGGCTGCGCCGCGATAGGCGCGTAACAAGCCCCACGTGCCGTTCCATTGGTTATCCACCGAGCTACCGGGCTGATAAAGGTAATCGACAAACGGAGTAGCGCCCTTGATCGCTGCGATACCCGGTAGTTCGAACTCGAAGTGCTCAGAGATGCCCATCATCTGCGAATTGCGGTAACCCGAATTCGGATCGGTGCGCTCGTATAGCCACTTCTGACCGTGGATGCTGAAGTTGTGACCCTCCTCGTGCGCACCGACGAGAACGCGTACCTGAACCTTGTCAGCTTCGTACGCACGCATCATCGGAGTGAACGGATCGCCACCCTGCAAACCGCCCGTCAATGCCGGGTAGAAATTAGGCTGCACGTTAAGATCCGGATTGGCACGAGTTATATCCGAGCGATAAACCTGCGAGAGATCGCCCGCATCACCAGCAGCCTGCGTGTTCGTCGCCGGATCCTGCGCGCGCAGAGCGACAGGCTCGTTGCGGTAGTTGACCGTCATCGTGCCCGGGTCGGCAGCCGAAACTGCTTCTGGACACGGCAGCGGCACGCCACCGGGACACTGCTCAGCCTTCTTGATGTTGATCGGCAGAGCAGCCTCGTCTCTCACTGGCGGATTGATAGCGTTGGCCGGATCGGGAATCGGCTGGCCTGCGCCGTTGATGCCGCCACCTGCTTTGTAAGCCAGCGTGTAATCGGCGAACTCGAGCAGGAACTCGCGATAGCTGTCCGCCGTGTTCTGCGTCTGAATGACCGCCTGCCACGTCGTCGGACCGCCGTCGAAGCGTCCACCCAGGGTCACACCGCTTTCGTTGTGTTTCCAAATAGAACCTTCCGGCTCCGTCACGAGACCGGAGTACAGACCGGCCTGCTGGTGCGTCGAAGGTCCAAAGTGATCGTGCGAGAAGACCGTACCGAGCGTGCGGTCCTTACCTGCTAAGTTTAACGTCGGGTCGGCAAACCAGCGCTGCACGGTTGTCTGTGCTCCGAGCGTGCCGAAGAACGGGTGCGCCTTTGGTTCGAGCTGGGTCTTCGTCGTGCCGTTGAAGGCCTGCAAACCGCCGGCGGCGTTGATGGCATGTATGCGCTCGAGGACTTCGCCCGGAGCGAACGTGCCGTCTTCGTAGTTGAAACCATTACCAGCACCGTCTGACGAGGTCACGTCAAACTTCACGAGGTGGATGTGCTGACCCATGATGTCGGTCGGCGTGCGCACCTGGAAGTCATCGAGCTCGTAGATGTGTGGTGTCAGGTTTGTGTGCTGGAACGTAATACAGTCGTTCGTGTTTGCACGGAAGAAAAGTGGCTCCGGTGGGCGCGTGCCCGCCAGAGTCGGAGCGACATCGCCCCACAGTGTCAGAATGCGCGACTGCGGGAAGTGCCACCCGGCTTTGTTCAATTTGAGATCAAGCTGAATCGCTGCGGCTTTGTACGAACGCGCACGACCAAATGCATTACCGGCATCATCGCGACACGGATCTGCGTACGGTGCTCCCGGCTTTGGCGGAAGACCGTTCAAAGCGAAGTTGCTCGCAGTGCCGTCTGGACGGAACGTCGCGACCTGCTTCTGCGCGTGGAAGTTCATCGCCGTCACTTCGTCTGGTGTTCCCGTTTCGGGAATCGCCTTAGCTTCGGCGACTAAGATCTCCTTGTTGAAGTCGAGACGAGTCTCAACGCCCTCGGCCTCACCACCCAGGATGACGTGACGCGGCAGACCACCGTCGTCAATGGTGTCGAGCGGCGGGTGTGGCGGACGGTGTCCCGCGACACCTGGAATGTAGAACGGATAACCCTTGAACTCTGCGGTTGGCATCGGAGCCATCGCGATCGTCGGTAGTGGCACGAGCGCGGGGATCGGAGTGCCGTTCGCAATCTCACCATCGGGTAATGCACGCGCACCGGCGGCTGGACGACCATCGCCATCGAGCTGCGTGCCTTCTTCAAACACATCGTGCGAGCGCCACATTTCCCACATTCCTTGCGCGAAGTGCGGGTAGAAGTGGCAGTGGAAGATCGAGTCGCCCGGAGTCTTGTTCCGGTTGCCGGAACCGCCGTGCGCGATCTCTGTCGTAAACGAGTAGCCGGGACCCATCGCCTGGCTATCGAGATAGCTTGAGTTGTCGCTGTCGGGCGTATTCAACCACTGGTGCGCGTGCAAGTGGTGAATGTGGTGCTCTTTCGGACCAGCGTGGACGACTCTCATCTTCACGTGATCGTTCAGATAACTGTGGTGGACGTTGGACGGATCATCGGGGAACAGAACCTTCGTCGCCTTCGGGCCCTTGATCAGGGTGCCGTTGTCGGTGGTGTTGGCCGGGACATCGACGATCTGCGCCGGATCGCCAACAGCCCACGCCGACAGGAAGAAGTCTTCGTATTTACATTCAGTACAGTTGGCCATCGGGCCGACGCCGAGACGGTTGGCGAGAATTTCCGCGCCGATACCGCCCGTTCCGTAGTTGATAGCGAAGCCGTCTTTGACGCTGTAAAGCGTGTGTGAAAGAACCGGATCTTCAAACTGCGGGAATGCCTGGATTGCTTTGATTTCGTCGTGATAAACGACTGTAAATTCGCGGAACGGCTGATCGCGATCAGGTTCCACGGCGTTTGGACGATAAGTGCCCGCTGGAAAGCGGCCTTTGTTCGGACCGGTGATAACAGCGTTCAGATCCGTGTGCACGATGTTGTTGCCGGCATCGAGCATCTTCATGATCGGTTCGCCGGCTCGGGGGTGTCCCACCGGATACACTGCGTCGTAGTTGAGAATCGGATGTCCGGCCGCAGTCTTCTTCGGCGTACCATCCGCGTTCTTCTGCGTGGCCAGTGCCATCTCTTCAGCGGTCAACTGCGAGCGATACCACTCAGCAGCTTTTGCTTCGACGTTTACCGAACCAAACAGTCCCATCGCGAGCGAACCGCCGTCACCTTCACCGCCTGTTGTTGCGGCTGTCGAATAAAGCAGGTGACTGCCTTCGCGTTGTGCGATGTAGGTGTAAGTGGCCGATGCACCAGGGTTAACAAGGCTGCTCTGGTTCTGTCCGACGTTCGAGCCGTCAGACTGAATCGTGCCGACCAGGTTCAAACCCATGATGTGTGCCGAAGCCGTGCGTGTAGCGGGGGCGTTATTAGCGGCAAATGAATTAACGTCTGCCGGATCGGGGGCCAAAAGATTAGTTAAGTTGACTTGGAGACAATCTCCAACGTTCATGCGCAATGCGATCGGACGGGGGCGTTTGCCAGGACGCAGTTGAACGTTGCCGGCAACGAGACCCTTTGCGGGGTCAATCGCGACGACATCGCGCTTCAGCGCATAGATCATACCCGCGGGGTTGATTGCGCCTAGACGGTTGTAAATTAAGGCCTGGTCCAATGCGACCACATCCGCCTTCACCGTCCGCTCGCACGTCGTCGGCGGAGGCGTTGTTTGAGCCTGCGCGCCTGATGCGGCGAGTAGCACGGCAACTGCGGCGCAGCCGAACGCGAAGAGCGACTGACACTGCCGCAAAGCTTTTCTTATTTTCATATAGATCTTCACCTCAATTGAATCAAGGAAATGTATGTTGTTGAGTTGTTTCTGTGCGTCGCGGACCTAACGAACGTGGTGACGAGGCTTCATCGGTAATTCATCTGTGCGCCGCCCTATGAGCAAGTATCAAGCCACAAAAAAGCACAAGATTTTCTTTTGTGGCTTTGTGTACGTGTTCTAAGTTGGATTGAGTGAGGGAGGAATGTTCCACCACGGAACACAGATTACTCGTCGGCGCCGCCGCGGAGTCCAAAGGTTTTCATTTTTCGATAAAGCCGCGGGCGGTGGTAGTTGAGGATCTCTGCGGTGCGTTTGACGTTTCCGCCGGTTCGTTCGAGCGTCTGCGCGATCGCTTCGCGCTCGATCTCTTCGATCGTGAAATACGGTGGGATAACGCAGCGGAATTCTCCGGATTGGGTTGCGTGAAGGTGTTCCGGTAAACACTCAGGCGTCAACTTATCTTCGGTCGCAAACAGCACCGCGTGCTCGATGACGCTTTCGAGCTCGCGCACGTTTCCGGGCCAGTCGTAACGCATCAACAACGTGAAAGTCGGCGTAGAAATCTCGCGAATTCGCTTCTTGTATTTATCCGCGTAGTGCTCGAGGAAGCGGTTGGCAAGCAGTGGTACGTCGTCGAGTCGTTCACGCAATGGTGGCGATTTGAGCTTGATCGTGCTGATTCGAAAATAGAGATCCTTGCGGAGCGTGCCTTCTTTGATCATCTCCGCTGTATCGCGATTCGTCGACGAGACGAGCCGAAAATCCACGCTGATCTCTTGTTCGTCGCCGACGCGACGAAGTTTTCGCTCCTGCAGCACGCGCAGTAACTTCGTTTGCAGGTGAATCGGCATTTCGGCGATCTCGTCGAGGAGCAACGTGCCGCCGGCGGTGGCTTCGATCAACCCGCGTTTGTCGCGATCGGCTCCGGTGAAGGCGCCTTTTCGGTAGCCAAACAACTCGGATTCGATCAGCTCCTGCGGGATCGCGGCGCAGTTGATGCGCATAAAAGGTAATTCCGCGCGCGGACTCTGAAAGTGGAACGCGGCCGCAATCAACTCTTTACCCGTCCCCGACTCGCCTTCTATTAATACCGACGCATCAGACGGCGCGGCAGTGCGGATGATCGAGTGGATCTGTCGCATCTTCGGGTCGCGGCCGATGATCCCGAAATCATCGACGTCGCTCAGTGCAGTCTTGAGGCTGCGGTTCTCGCGTTTAATCGCCTCAAATTGCAACGCGCGTTCGAGCAGCGCCGAAACTTGCTGCGGTGTGAAGGGTTTTTCAATGAAGTAAAAAGCACCGCGCTTGATGGCTTCGATCGTGATGTCGAGCGAGCCGTGGGCGGTCATTACAATGACCTCGGTTTCAGGCGTGTCGCCTTTGATCAGAGTGAGCAGGTCTATGCCGCTCGCGTCAGGAAGCCGCAGGTCTGTGAAGACGAGATCGTAAGGCGAGCCTTTGAGCAGCTCCTTAGCCTCGCCAGCACTTTTTGCTGCATCGACGTGATGGCCGAGCTCAGTCAACACCAATCGCAATGCATCGGTGACGCTCGGCTCGTCGTCGATCACGAGAATCCGGCTACGAGGCATTCTCAACCTCCTTCGGCCCTGTGGGCAGCGTAACGGAAATCGTAAGGCCCTCTCCGGGGCGGCTGTTCAGAGACATAGTGCCGCCGTGCTGGTCGATGATTTTTTTCGCGTAGGGCATACCGAGACCAAGGCCTTGCGCTTTCGTCGTAAAGAAAGGCTCGAAGATCTTCTTTACCTCTTCCTCGGCGATCCCTCGACCGGTGTCAGTGATTTCGAGTCGAAGCCTCTCGTCAGTCCGATCGATAGCGACGTTCAAGACGCCGCCCTCCGGCATGGCTTCAATCGCATTCAGGATGAGATTCATCAACGCGCCGCGCACGGAGGCTTCGTCGACCATCGCGTAAGCTGGTTGCTGACCCAGTGAAAGACGGACCTCAACTTTGTTTGCTGTTACCTGTGGCTTTAACAGATCCAGGATGTCTTTTACGAACTGACTTACATTTCCAGGACGCAGCGTGAGACTAACCGGCCGCGCGTACCCCATAATCTGCTCGACGCGATTGATGAGATGATTAATCGTTTCGACGATTTTATCGACGAGATAGGTTTCGCTTTCCGAGAAGTTGGTGGCTTTGCTTTTTAGGTGGAGCGAGTAAAGCAGTAACCCTGCGAGCGGATTCTTCACTTCATGAGCTACCTGCGCCGCGGCGCGTCCGAGGGCAGCGATCCGTTCCTGAGTCACGAGCCGTTTGTGAGTTTCGACTAGTTCGGCTGTGCGCTCGTCGACGCGCATCTCGAGTTCTTCCGCGTACCTCTTGATCTCCTGCTCGAGCATGCGTTTCTCATCTGTGAGGCGCTTCTTCTCCGCGGCTCGCGCGACGGCCTTGAGCAACACGTCTTTGACGATTGGTTTCGCGATGAAGTCGTATGCGCCCGCGCGCACTATCTCCGGTATCACGGATAGGTTTGGTTCACCGGTGATCATGATGACGGGAACGTACGCGTCGCCGTCGCACAATTTCTGCAATAATTGAATGCCGCTCTTACCAGGCAGATTAATATCGACCACGGCCACATCCAGGTCCTCAGCTTTGTGCACCGCCGCGCTGTCGTAATCCTGTGCTATCAACACCGAGTAGCCGGCGCGCTTCAGGAACTCGCCCATCGTGAGGCGAATGCTGGGCTCGTCGTCGACTAGTAAGACTCTAAACATACTCAGCCTGCCACGTTTCTATCGCTGCAAGTTCAATGATGAACCGCGTGAATTTTCCCTCTTCGCTTTCTACCTTGATCGTGCCGCCGAAGTCGCGAATGATGCCGAAGCTGACGCTCAGACCGAGGCCGGTTCCTCCCGTTTCGCGGCGGGTGGTGAAGAAGGGATCGAATACTTTACCCAGATCTTTGCGTTTGATTCCGACGCCGTTGTCATAGAACTCGATGCGAACGAGTTCGCCGTTTTTTCCCGCACGACGCGCTGTGATTCTGAACAGTTTTCCTTCGTTGGGATCGACCTGCTTCGCTTTAAGAGCGTGATACGCATTACTGATCAGGTTGAGCACAACCTGTCTGAGGCGTGAAGCGTCGGCACGCACCAAAGGAAGATCCGGATCGAGTTCGATCTTCACAGTAATGCCGTCTTTTTCAAACTGATGCCCAAACAGAGCGATGGATGTTTTGATCGACTCAGCGAAGTGAACCTGTCTGAGTTCGTGTGTCTCTGCACGAGCAAACGTCAGCAGACCGCGGACGATCTGGGCGATGCGCTCGCCTTCGTCGATGATGCCGTCGATCATCTGTCGTTCGAACTCAGAGCGCGGCGTCTCTTCATCCTTCAGGAGCTGCGCGAAATTGATGATGCCGTTGAGCGGATTGTTTATCTCATGCGCGACGCCTGCGGAAAGCTCGCCAATCGAGGCCAGTTTTGAAGACTGGTAAAGCTGGCGTTGCATCTCTTCACGCTCGGCTTCGAGTTGCTTCCGCACCGAGAGATCGCGAAGCGACATGATCATCACCTGCTCGCCGTCGGTCGATAATGGAGTAAAGGAGACTGAGACCGGCACGGCTTGGCCCTGCGGGGTTTTTATCGCCAACTCCTGCTCACCCGACGTCTGACCATCCGGCGCAATCAATTCTTCCGTTTGTGTACGTGCTGTAGCTGGACGAAAAAGCTCCCGGATATCTCGGTTGATACACTCTTGTTGCTGCACGCCGAGAATTTCGCAAGCTTTGTTATTGGCCTCAACAAGGTGGTGGTCGGAGAGGCGAACCACGCCGATGCCGTCTCTTGCTTGTTCGAACAGAGCTCGGTAACGCTCTTCACTCATTCGTAATTGACGTTGTTGCTGGTGGACCAGCCGGAGCAACAGCGTTACCACCAACGAATCGACCATGATCGAGATAACGACGTGTTCGACGCGCTGTTTAATATTCCAGCGTCGCTCCACGTTGGCCTCACCGGGATACCGCGCGTCAACCCATGCAAAGAAGGGCGGGCGCAGCGTTTTTTCCCAGAATGCAATTACGCCGATGGTCAGGAGCAGAGTGAGGACGACGAAGAATACGATTATCTTTAAGTCAAACCTTCTCATAATGCACCTCTAGTGAGTGGCACACTCCAGCGTCCCAGTGCCGGGCGGAGCACGTCAAGTCGCTCTTAAGGGGGACTACAAGTTGGATTGAGCAGTATATCTTTGTGAGGAAATAACGGGAAGGGTTCAGGTTCTGCGTAAAATTTTTAACCACGGATTACACGGATTAATCCGGATTTTTTCCGTGTAATCCGTGGCAAAAATTTATTAGTTGTTCGGCCTTAAGCTCGCCTCCGTTTTCGGAGCTGAGTTCCCTGTCAGCGTTGCCGTATAGGTTCGTACGGCATCAGACTGGCTTCCGAAATCGTAAGGCTCGACCTTCCCCGTGTCTGGATTGGTCCGTTCCGTTGGATACAGGATTGCCAGGCCCATCGCCGTCGGAGTAATGAACGAGTTCGTTAGCACCACGCTCTCGCTAAAGACGCTTTGCGGAGCTTTCTGCCAACTGAACAGTTTTCCCGCGACCGGGATTGAACCAAACAAACCTTGCCATACTGGTCCGATGATTGGCACATATCCACGTTGACCTCCGAGTGTGCTCTGGCTTGCAAACGCGGAAAGGTCAAAAAAGTCCAGCGCTGTAACGTAGATGCTAGTAGTTACATCGTGCTGGCTCACACGCGAAAGTGGCTTCACACCCTCCTGGCGCGTTCCCGCCTGCGGATCGCCCGTTTGCAAGGCAACGCCTAATTCGGCGGATGTCATGTTTCTCAGCACATTCGGAGTAATAGTGAGCGAGACACCCGCGTTCAATTCCCGCCACACCGAACGCTCTTCACCGAACGCGCCGATCAAACCAATCACTTGCGACAAAGGCATCGCTCCCACGACATTGTCCGCGGGCTTGGGAACGAATGAGCCGACGCTCTGCGAAAGCGTGCTTGCCTTTTGCAGCAATTCCGACAACCGCAGCGGAGGCGTCACATCGAAAGCGTTAACAGACTTTGACGTGACCGCCGTCGCTGTTCCGCTCAAACTAGCGACGCTGGTTTTTCCGACCTGTGCATACTCGACGTCTTTGAACTTGCGAAAGATCCCGCGGATATTCTCGAGTGTCGGCTCGACAAAAAGATCCTGCATGTCCGCGTTCAACGCGTCAGTAGCCTCCTGCAACCGGCTGTTCAGTAATTCAGCAGACTGCTGGAGGTAATAAGGGCTGAATGCTTTAGGCTCGTGAATCAACTGTCCATAATGAAGGCCGAATTCGACGAGCGCCTTCCGGGCCATGAGTGCGCCCGAATGCGCCGCGCCACCGTCTTGTTTCCACTTGCCGTTATCAAAGATAAGGCCACGGATTACGAAGAATCTCTCAAACGGACGTTGACGATTTTTTGCGACTGCATTTGCGTATTCCGGATGCGTCCCGACGAACCAGTTATTCAGTTGGTTGGCAAAGGCTTCTGTTGCCTTACCAGGAGGATCGGCAGCGATGAGGCGGAGCAAAATGTCGGGAATTGACAACCCGCGATTTTCGTCGAGCGCCGATTGGTAACCCAGTTTTCGAACCAGTACGTCTCGGAAGTCTTTGTTCAAACAAACTTCATTGACATCTTCGCACTTTTGTTTGACAACCTCGCGGGCAATCCGCTGCATACGATCATACGTTTCGCGCACGACTGCTTGAGTGCTGTTTATTTCGTTTCGCACCAGCGGCATGACTTCCGCGAGTCGCTGTGGTTTTCTGCTCGAGATCTGAATGCCCCACATCTCCATCGTGACGCCGGGTCGTGGCAGATCGAGCGCAGCAATGAGCCGTCGCGCATGGTCGCGCTGCTTTTGTGGCCCATACAAAACGAGTTCATCGGATCCGAGGTTGGTGACGGTAAGACCCTTCAGTTCCGAAGGCGGATCTGTGCGTGTTGCGATACCGGTGATGATGGCGGCAATCCTTGTTGCATCGCGCAGATAGTAGAGTTTGACCGCCTGGCTCGCCTCTTCAGGCGTTTGGGCGTGTGAATTTCCCGGGCCGGCAAACAGTGTCGCGCCCAGGCATAAGATGCTGACAAGAGTTGTGACCTTGCGAAGGCAAAGGCTAAAGCGAGTGCGGTAATTCATAATTCCTCCATGTTCAGAAGCAGGCAGACTTGCTACGACCTGCTAGCGGCGTTTTGAGTTAGTCGACATTTGTATATGTCACGAGCGCCGGATCTATTTCACAGATCTAGACTCAAACGAGGAATTCAAACGATAATAGCCGGCGTTTGTAACCAGGATGCACAAACCGGAAACAAAACCAGGCTTCCTGCCGGCATTAATGCTTGTGGCGCTTTCTTTCTGCGGCGCACACGCACAGGACCGGTCCCCCGCAACGCTGGCGCGGACCGTTACGATCTATCGCGACACGTACGGCGTTCCGCACGTCTTTGGGCGCACGGATGCCAGCACGGTTTTCGGTTTCGCATACGCACAGTCTGAGGACAACTTCTGGCGCGTCGAAGAAAACTTCATCAACGCGCTAGGGCGGGCGTCTGAGTTGTACGGTGAGAAATCCCTGGAAGAAGATCGTCTGAACCACGCGCTCGAAATCCCGCGTCTCGCGCAGGCAGAATACGCGCGACTCGATCCACACATGCGTTCCCTGTGCGACGCTTTCGCAGCAGGCTTCAACTACTACCTCGCCCAGCATCCTGAAACGCGCCCGCGCCTGCTCACGAAGATCGAGCCGTGGTACACGCTCGCGTTCATTCGTTATAACTATTTTCAAAACGGGTTCGCGCGAGACCGAGGCCTGCGAGAGGCGCAGTTTCAAACCGCCGCAAACGACATCGATTTAAAACCACATACGGGCTCTAACGGCTGGGTCATTAATCCATCACGGAGCGCGAGCGGCCACGCGCTGCTTTTCATCAATCCGCACCTGCCGTTCTTCGGCCCCGGCCAGGTTTACGAAGGTCATGTTCACAGCGACGAGGGTTGGAACTTCACCGGCTACACGCGCTTCGGATTTCCGCTGCCTTACGTCGGTCACAACGAGAACGGCGGTTGGGTCAGCACCGACAATTCCGCGGACCTCACAGACGTCTACATGGAAACGTTTGACGATCCTGCTCGCCCGCTCGCGTACAAGTACGGAAATGGTTATCGCATGGCAACAGAGCGCGTCGAAGAGATTCGCGTCAAAACCGCTGCCGGTATGGAGACGCGACGCTTCACGATGCGCAAGACGCATCACGGTCCGATTCTCGGTTCACGTGACGGCAAGTTGCTCGCGATTCGCATGGCGAAGTTTGAATCGGATGGTTGGCTGCGCGAGTGGTACGACATGACGCGCGCGAATTCGCTCGCAGCGCTCAAGAAGGCGATAGCGCCGCTGAACATGCTCTTCGGCAACGTCATGTACGGCGACCGACAGGGAAACACGTGGTATCTCTACAACGGCGCCGTTCCCAAACGCGATCCGCGTTTCGATTGGACCAAGCCGGTCGATGGCAGCGACCCGGCGACAGAGTGGCAGGGTTATCACACGATGTCAGAGCTGCCTCAAATGACAAACCCAAAAACCGGGTGGATGCAGAACTGCAATACGACGCCTTTTCTGCTCACGAGTGAAGGCAATCCCGACCCGAAACAGTTTCCGAAATACATGGTCCAGGAGGGCGACAATCCTCGCGGCGCGATCTCGCGCGAGATCCTTGCGAGCAAACCGAGTTTCACTTTCGACGAATGGCGCCGCGTTGCGTTTGACAATCGCGTCATGAGTGCGGGCACGCGTTTGCCCGAACTACTCGCCGCGCTGAAAGAAAACCAAAATCCGCGGCTGAAAGAAGTTCACGATGAACTGGCTCGCTGGGACCGCCGCAGCACGAACGACTCTGTTGCGATGACGCTGTTCAGTCTCTGGCACGATCGCGTGTCGAGAGATCGCTCGTCAAATCATTTGAAAGCTATTACGGATGTCGTCGAGAAACTCGAGCGCGACTTCGGCACGTGGCGAGTTGCGTGGGGCGAGCTCAGCCGCTTGCAACGTCTCGACGAAAGCAAAGACGAACAGTTTCAAGACTCGAAGACGAGCATTCCTGTGTACGGCGTGAACGGCAACGACGGTGCTGTGTTCACGGTTTATGTTGCACCAATGCCCGGACAGAAGCGACGCTACGGCGTTGCTGGTGGAAGTTACATCAGCGTCGTCGAGTTTGGACCACGTGTTCGCGCATTGTCGATCCATACCTTCGGCGCCAGCGGAGATCCCGGGAGCAAGCATTACATGGACCAGGCAGCGCTCTATGCGCGTGGCGAGTTCAAACCCGCGTGGTTCACACTCGACGAAATACGCGCGAACCTCGAAAGTGCATATCATCCCGGCGAAGAAAAACGATAGCCTGATAGCCTGATTATGCCAGTGAAAAGAGTCGCACTCCTCCCTTTCCTCCTTGCTATTTCATTAACGTCTCTTATTGCTTGTAAACACCTCCGGCCCGGCGGATCTTCGCCGTCGGCCTCGGCATCGCCAAACCAGAAGGAAGTCGTCGAACAAATATTTGCGCGTTACACGGAAGCCCTGGGTGGTCAGCAGGCGATCGAGTCCGTCACGAGCTACCAGACGCGGGGAACGTTTGAGACTTCTGCCGCGCGCATACAAGGAACGTTCGAATCGTGGGGGAAAAATCCGAACAAGAATTTAACGCGCATTACGTTTCCGGGGATCGTGGAATTAACGAAAGGGTTCGACGGCGAAAACCAGTGGGTTCAAACACCGTTCGGTACGTTTTCAGCGGCCGAGGGCGCGACAGAGATGTCGCAAATGGAGCGCGATGCGGAAATCTATCGAGCGGGAAAAATCAAAGATCTCTATTACGATCTGAAACTCCAAAACAAAGTTCGTCTCAGCGGTCGTGATGTTTATCTTGTTGAAGGAATACCTCAGAAAGGTCCGGCGGAAAAACTCTTCTTCGATACTGAGAGCGGCTTACTGGTGCGCTGGGACATGGTGCGAAAGGTACCGAACCGTGGTCACGTTTTCGTGAAAGTCCATCTCAATGACTATCGAGACGTTGATGGATTGAAAGTGCCGTTTAAGATTCGCTTCTCGTTTGAGTCGTTTGATTTCACAATGAAGCTCGATGAGTTGAAGCACAACGTATCTATAGACGACGCGATGTTCCGAAAACCTAGATCTTAGCCACAAAAATGCACAAAATGAACTTTAGCTATTTGGATCTAGTCAAACCTTTGGATCGCACGCTCTCCATTTAATTGGGCGGCGTGCGTTGACGTACAAAGTACGACCTCAACACTCACGGCCTCTCTTAATTTCGCGTCGATCAACCGCAACCAATCTTTCGTAGAACTTCAAACTGGCACCTTCATTGCTTCTTCACTTCACGTGAAGTTCGGCACTCAGATCGTTCTTCATACGTCTCCTCGTCACTGTGTAAAAAGGAGGATGAATTATGGCAAAACTCTGGTCATCATTATTAGCTGTCTGTCTCTGCCTTGCAGCAGCGAGCGTTCACGGCCAGGACGTCCAAACAAAAGGCATGATCGGTGGTACGGTCACCGACGTTAACGGCGCCGCAGTTCCCGGAGCAAAGATAACTGTAACCGGGCAAACCGGCGGAAGAACCGGAGAGACAAACGAAAGTGGAACCTTCAGGATCGAGAACCTCGAGCCTGGCGTCTATACAGTTCGCATCGAACAGCCTGGCTTCAGAGCCGCGGTTGCAAACAATGTAACTGTCAACGTCGGTCGCGAATCAACTCTCAACTTGAAACTCGAACCCGGTGAAGTAACAGCGACTGTCGACGTTACTGCATCAGCGGGTGGCGGGATCGATCAACAAAGCACTTCAACAGGTCAGAATCTCAACGACCAACTGTTTCAAAACGTTCCCGTTCAACGACAGGTGTCGAGTCTGTTTTACCTGTCGCCGGGAGCAACAGACAGCATCAACGGCGGACGCGACAATCCGTCAGTCGCCGGCGGTTCTGCACTCGACAATCTTTACGTCGCCGACGGTGTAAACATCACTAACTCCGCGTTCGGCGGAATCGGAACCTTCTCGCGTTCGTATGGCGCGCTGGGAACCGGTATCAACACGTCGTTCATCAAGGAAGTTCAGGTGAAGACCGGCGGCTTTGAACCGCAGTACGGTCAGTCGATCGGCGGCATCGTCAACATCATCACGCAATCGGGCGGCAACGAGTATCACGGCGCGCTCTATGGCTTCGCACGGCCATCAGCTTTTGAAGCGACTCGCCGGCAAGCTGACGCCACGCGCGTCAACAAACAAGGTAATCTGCTCCACGAAGAAAACTACGACGTCGGTGCAGACCTCGGCGGTTATATTCTGCGCGACAAGTTGTTCTTCTTCGGCTCGTTCAATCCGACTGTGCGACGCGAGGTCGTGACAGGCGTCCGCGCAAATGAATCCGATATCGCAGACGGGAACGAGAGCATAGTCAACTCCGGCTTGTTCCTTCAGCGCGGTGAGTTCGCGCGGCGCTATCGCACGTACAACTACGCTGGAAAACTTGACTGGGTGTTGAACCCGAGTCATCAGCTTACCTTCTCTATCTTTGGCGACCCGACGAAAACAAATCTTTCGTCCTTCGCATTTCTGAACGTCGACAACAATACTGCTGACAGTGTTCTCGACTACGGCACTCGCAACTGGGCGGTGCGTTACAACGGCTCGTTGTCAAACTCGTGGACGTTGAACTCCAACTTCAGCCAGGGCCGAAGCAATTTCAACGAAACTGGTTTCGCAGATGTCAACCAGATCGCGATTCGACTTCCAATCGATCCGATTCGCGGCAACTACAACGCAGTCGGACGGGGATTTTTCGAGCCCACAGAAAGCTCAAACTGGAAGTGGGACATCAACACCGCGAAGGTCTGGAACAAGTGGGGACAGCATACAATCGGCCTGGGTTACACGTATCAGCGTTCGCTCTACTCGGGCAGCAGAGAACGCAGCGGGCCTCGATTCCCGATTCCATCGACGAACCTGAGCGGAACTCCTGCCGATGAACTTGGTATTCCAGAATTTGCGATCGGACAGCCGTTCAACGTGCAATTTCGCTTACGTGAACAGGCAGCTTCCTGCACAGAGTGCCCGCTTTACAACGTCCGCGGCGTGTTGAAACCAGTCTCATTGCAGGTGTTCCGAGGTGAGTTTGGTCCACCCGACTTCGACACAAAAGGACACTACAACGCGGGCTACATCCAGGATACCTGGCGAGTGAATCGATTCGTCACCGCGCTTTTGGGTTTCCGCGCCGAGCAGGAACGAGTCATCGGAAGTCCTAACTCAGTCACCGGAGATCGCTACGCTTACAGCTTCACCGGTCAATACGCACCTCGACTCGGTGTCGCAGTCGATCCGACAGGAAAAGGGAACATCAAGGTTTATTACAACTTTGGCCGCTTCTTCGAATTCCTGCCGCTCGACGCAGCCGAACGTTCGCTTTCACAGGAACTGGACTTTACGGGTGCGCGCTTTGCTCCGGCATTCACGGTCAATGCGGCCGGTCAAAAAATCGTGACGCTCGATCAGTTTGGGGCGCCGATTCCGGTCATCGATGCTGCTCACTTGCTGAGCGGAGCCACTGGTGGCGTGAGGAACGACATTGCTCTTTCCGCCTCTGATCTCAGCGCGATAACAGCAGGCACTAAGCTCGGCTTCCAGGATGAGCACATCATCGGCGCTGACTTCCAGTTGCCTCGCAATTTCGTTTTGTCGGTTCGGTATCAGTATCGAAACCTCAAGCGGGTTGTAGAGGACATGGCGATTCTCTCGCCTGAAGCTGCCAATGCGAACATCCTTCAAACGTTCTTCATTGGCAACCCGAGTTCGCGGATCGATGCAGCCACTAACCTGGTTCAGTTTGCATTTCCGCTCGGAGGTACGGCTCCTGCGGGATGTACTTCGGGTTTCGAAACAGAAGTTATCGATGCCTCGGGCAATTCGCTCGGAAATGTTTGCTTCGGAAGCGCCGGGATCGATCCGGTTACAGGAGCATCGGTGAATATCCCGGATGGAGTTCCTGATGGGTTCGCCGATCCGGTAAGGAAGTACAAGGCGTTTGAGCTCGAGTTGAACAAACGCTTTGCCGATCATTGGCAACTCTTATCAAACTTCCGTATTGCCAGCTTGCGTGGCAACTACGAAGGACACCTGCGTAATGACAATGGTCAAACTGATCCCGGAATCAGTTCGCTATTCGACTTCACGCAGGGAGAGTTCAACTTGCTCGGCGATCAGTTCCAGATCGGGCATTTGAATACGGATCGACGATTCGTTTCGAATATCTACGCGAGTTACGGGTTCGGCGGCAATCGCACCGGCTTTAACTGGAGATTCTGGACCGGCATGAATGTTGGTATGGGTCTCCACATGGAGTCGGGCATACCGATCAGCGAGTACCTGCCGCATCCGGTTTACTTGAATGCTGGTGAAGTGCCAGTGGGCGGACGAGGTAAGTTGGGACGGACGCCGTTCTACACTCAACTCGATCTGCACGCGGACGTTCCGTTCGCGATCAACGAACGTCACAAGATCAGCTTCATCGCCGACTTTTTCAACGTTACCAACAACCGGCGCTTGCGGCTGCCGGATCAGTTCCGCCAGTTAGATCTTCAGGCAGACAATCCGGATTTCCTGCAACCGTCGACTATTAACTTGACGTCTGGTTTCCATTTGCCTTTCTCCTTCCGGTTGGGAGCTCGGTACGAGTTCTGACGCTTCATTGAACGCTGAAGGCGTTGGCTAATTCGAGCCCAGGGTTCGAGCGTAGCGAGAACCCTGGGTCGCAGATAAAAAAAGATATTAACCCTGAAAGGGTTTGACTTGAGGCAAACCCTTTCAGGGTTGAAAGCATTGGTAATTATTTCTTCCCAGGGTTGAAACAACCCTGGGCTAAAAATAGCCAACGCCTTCGGCGTTATGCTGTTTTAAGAGGAGGGAAATCTATTCCCTCCCATTTTTGTTTTAGGTAAAATCCCCGGCATCTTTCCGCGCGGGTGCGCGCATTCCCTACTTCGGAGACAAAGGCAATGAGCAGCACGAGAATACGGTTGCTGATATCAAGCATCGTTGCAGTGGGGCTTTGTCATTTCGTGAGTCTTGCGCAGGTGCAACAGTCGCCGACCGCGATGACGGTAGAGATCAATGGTCAAGTGCGTTTCGCGGAAGGCGGCGCACCCGCGGCAAACGTTGTGGTGCGATTGGAGAGTTACGACAGTGGTGGTTCGATCACCGAGGCATTCACCGATCGTTTGGGGAAGTTCCGGTTTACGGCGGTCCCGGCCGCGCAGTATTCAATTCGAGTTCACCACAGCGGTTATCGCGACGCACAGCAGAATATCGACATGACGACGCAATCGCGTGGATTGGTCTTCCTTCAGCTTGTGCGAGAGATGCCACTGACTTCTGCGCCTTTAAATAATGGAAGTGTTGACGCAAACGTTCCCGCAGAGGCGCAAAAAGAGTTTGATA
This sequence comes from Pyrinomonadaceae bacterium, assembly GCA_044867025.1. Taxonomy (GTDB): domain Bacteria; phylum Acidobacteriota; class Blastocatellia; order Pyrinomonadales; family Pyrinomonadaceae; genus PSRF01. The sequence goes on from JBIOUJ010000080.1 coordinate 34,847, forward strand.
AAGGAATTTCGGCATTGGCTGCTGGTGGAAAAGAAAAGACGGAGACCGCCGCGCATTGTTTCGAGAAAGCAGTCTCGATCTATCCGAAGTTTGTCGAAGCTCGGCTGAAGCTCGGGACGGCGTACATGGATCTCGAGCAGTGGGAAAAAGCCGAGCAGGCGTTGTTAGCGACGCTCGAGGTTGATGCGCGGGCTGTCAATGCGCTGTTTGCGTTGAGCGAGATTTACTTGCGAGAAAACAAACTTCCGGAGGCGGAGAAAGTCCTGGTGAAGGGACTCGCGATTCAGGATCAATCTTATTTAGGACACCTGAACCTCGCGCGCGTCTACTGGGAAAAGTCGCGCGCGATAAAAGATCTTGCACAGGCGAAACCCTCGCTCGAGAAGGCTTACGAGGAAGTGAAACGGGCGCTGAATCTGAATCCGAATATCCCTGGTGCGCACTTGTTGAAGGGGAACCTGCTGCTGCGGGTGGCGCGAACCGCGGATGCGCTGGTAGAGTTTGACGAGTACTTGCGCCTGGAGCCGAATGGCCCACTGGCGAATGAAACGCGTGCGCTGGTCGAGAAGATCAAAAAAGCGCAGTCTCAGACTGGCCCTCGCGGATGAGAGGTGCTCATGCGAAAACTTTCCTTGTTCGCGTTCATTATTCTTTCAGTACTTCTGAGCGGGTGTTCGGTCAGTACCGCTTTGGTGGTGATTAATAAAACGGACAAGCCCGTCGAAGTAACATATCAATTCAAAGATTTTCCCGGTTCTTTCGAACCTCCACGGCCAAAAACCAAACCTGTTGCTGAACTCGACGATGATACGCCGTGGCTTGAATTGCCTGCGGAACAGTACGTTACGAATTCATATAATCGTGCAATCTCAGTGACTCTCGCTCCGAAAACCGCGCTCCTGCTCGATCGCGTTCGGGGACCTGGAATACCGGATGACACCGATTTCCCGCTTAGCGACGTCGTCGTGCGGGGGGCGTACGGAACGATAATGTTCCACGGTCAGCAGGTTCGAAAGGGGTTCGTTAAGGAGGACAAGGTCTACGCGATCAACTACCGGTGATTGATTAGAATCGAACCTTTCGGGTGGCGGCGTAGAGTGCGAGAGCGGAGCCGCCGACGAATAACAACGCGCCGCCAATGACGCGCGCCTGGTTCGGAATCTGACGCACGGCGCCGGTTTCGGTGTTCACGAGTGCGGATTTCGGTTCGACGTAAAGCGCGCGGTAAGCAATCACGCCACCAGCGGTAGCTACTAGAATTCCAATAATTAGCAGCAGCGTTTTCATGTGTGATTAAGCCGCAGATTTTCGGCTATTTTCCTTTAAACGCAGGTTTGCGCTTCTCAAGGAAGGCGCTGACGCCTTCGTCTTTATCTTCTGTCGAGAAGCAGAGCGCAAACAGATCCACTTCACGTCGCAGGCCTTCATCGAGACTCGATCTCGACGCAAGCTTCACCGCCTCCTTCGCGAACTGCAACGCGATCGGGCTCTTGTCAGCCATGCGCGTCGCGATCTCGATCGTCTTCGCTTGTAGTTGGTCGGCGGGTACAACGTGATTCACCAGTCCGATAGAATACGCGGTGCGCGCGTCGATGATCTCTCCAGTCAGAATCATTTCCATCGCTTTCCCTTCACCAACCAGACGCGTCAGACGCTGCGTACCACCACCACCAGGAATAATTCCGAGATTGATCTCCGGCTGTCCAAACGACGCCGTCTCGCTCGCGATACGAATGTCGCACGCCAGCGCAAGCTCACAACCACCACCAAGACAGTAACCATTGATCATCGCAATCACTGGTTTTGGAAAACTGTCGATCGCGGTAAACAACGAACGCGCCATCATCACGTCGCGCTGCATGGTCGCAGTCCGACCCGCAAACTCCGCGATATCCGCGCCCGCAATGAAAGCCTTGTCGCCTGCACCAGTAAAAACAACCACGCCAACCGAATTATCAGCGCGAAGCTCCTCGAGCAACGCAGCGCCTTCCTCGCGCGTTTTGATATTGAGCGCATTCCTCTTCTCGGGACGATTGATCGTAATAATTGCGACGCGCTCGCGTTTTTCGAGCAGCAAGGTCTCGTAAGTTTCCGGCATTTATAACTCCAGTTATGTGGATTGAACTTGTTATTCGGAGGAGGGTGCTTCGGGATCGCTGGTTACCGGTTGCTCATCGGCTACCCACGACACAAACAGTCGCAGCCAATTCTCGGCGGGTTCGGCTATCTGCACTCCAACTCGCGCGGTGCCATAAATGGCCGGCGCAACTCGAACCACGAGTGCGGTCGCTTCGATCGGCGTGCCGTCCGGACGATGCGCGCGAATGTACAAGCGCTCGCCTCGGTTTACCTTCTGGTTCAAATGAAAGAGTGCGCCTGAAGTGGAGATATCGTCTGTCTCCGTCGGCTCGCTCCAGGCAGAACCGTCTTCCGCACGACCGGAGATCACAATCGGCAGCCTTAACGACATCCGTAAGGCAAACCGTCTCTCTTCGTTGTTGTAGGTCGAACTCATTTAAGACGACTGCGCGCGCCGCGCATCCTCTTTGCTCCAATCGTAAAAACCCTGACCGGTTTTCTTTCCCAGCTTCCCTTCACTCACCATCCGACGCAAAACTTCTGGTGGTCTAAACGCTTCCGAGCCAAGCTCGCGATGCAGGTACTCCGCAATGTTCAGACGCACGTCGAGCCCGACCAGATCCGTTAACTTCAGCGGGCCCATAGGGTGGTTATAACCAAGTTCCATCGCGGTGTCGATGTCCTGCACGCTGGCCACGCCCTGTTCAAACATCCGCATCGCTTCCAGACCGAGCGCAACGCCCAATCGACTCGACGCAAAACCCGGAACGTCTTTCACCACGATCGGCTCTTTCCGCATTTGCTGGCCGACACTTTTGACTGCGCTGACCGTGTCGTCGCTCGTCTTCTCTCCGACTACGATTTCAACCAGTCGCATGATGTGGACCGGGTTGAAAAAGTGCATACCAATAACCGCATCAGGGCGTTTGGAAGCACTGGCTATCTCTGTAATGGACAGCGACGAAGTATTGCTAGCAAAAATGAAGGGGCGGTCAGACGCGCTCTCGAGTTGCCGAAGAACCTCTTTCTTCAGATCCAGTTTCTCTGGCGCCGCCTCGATAATCAAATCGGCTTTGGCACACTCGTCAAGATTCGTTGTTCCGTGAATATGCTGCAACGCGCGGTCGCGATCGTTTTCAGTTAACTTGGCGAGCTGAATTCCTTTGGCAAGATTCCGTTCGATTGCCGAAACTCCTCGCGCCAGCGATTCTCGATCTACGTCGTTGAGTAGGACCCTGAAACCTGCCGTCGCGGCGACCTGGGCAATGCCATGGCCCATGGTGCCTGCGCCAATCACAGCAATGGTTTCAATCCTTTCCAAACCGCTCCCTGGGCTGCTCATGCTTCCCGTTCGACTACCCCAATATCCGTAGTTATACTATACGCTCAACCGAAAAGGCTATACTCTCGTGCTTCGATCAGAGAAAACGTAAATGTCTAACGAAACGATTAAACGCGACGTTGTCATCCTTGGATCGGGACCAGCCGGACTCACAGCGGCAATTTACACCGCACGCGCCAGTTTGAAACCGTTGCTCATTGACGCGCCCGCGGACGCCGAAAAACAGACGACTCCCGGCGGCCAACTCATGATTACGACCGACGTGGAAAACTATCCCGGCTTCGCAAAAGGCATCGACGGGCCGGGACTGATGGCCGAGTTTCGCGACCAGGCTGAGCGTTTTGGAACGGAGTTTATGGAGGCCTGGATTAATGAGGTCGACCTGTCGGAACGTCCTTTTCAGCTCTACACGTCGAACGGAGTGACGATCTCCACGGAGACGTTGATCATCGCTACAGGGGCGTCTGCAAAGTGGCTCGGGATTCCGGGTGAAGCAAAGGTGCCCGACGGTTTTGGAGGCAATGGGGTTTCGGCGTGCGCGACGTGCGATGGGCCGTTGCCGGCGTTTCGCAACAAGGTAATTGTAGTGGTTGGTGGTGGTGACACTGCGATGGAAGAAGCGACGTTTCTGACGCGCTACGCGTCGAAAGTTTATGTCGTTCACCGCCGCGACAAGTTGCGAGCGTCGAAGATCATGCAGGAGAAGGCGTTCAGAAACGAGAAGATCGAGTTTATCTGGAACACGAAGGTTGACGAGATTGTCGGCACGCCGAATGAGGGCGTGACGGGTGTTCGACTAAGTAATCTTGAAACGGGCGAGGAGCGCGTGTTTCCCTGCTCGGGAGTGTTTGTAGCCATCGGACACAAGCCGAATACCGACTTGTTCAAAGGGCAGTTGGAGATGGATGAGATTGGGTACTTGAAAACGTCGGGACACTCGACGGCGACGAATATTCCGGGGGTCTTCGCGTGCGGCGACGTGCAGGACTCTGTTTATCGTCAGGCGGTGACTGCTGCGGGGACGGGATGCATGTCTGCCATCGACGCCGAGCGCTTCCTCGATCACTTGCCGGTCGCGATGCCGACGGGTGAAGAAGTCACCATCGAGGGCGAGCACATCACATCTGATCACAAAGCCATCATCACGCCTGATGGCCACATGGTCCCGAATAAAGCTGAGGTGTAAATTAAGCCGCAGATGAACGCGGATGATGCAGATCAAGATCTGCGTCATCCGCGTTCATCTGCGGCTTAATTGCTATAACAATATTATTGAGTCGTCTTTGTGGCGGCGGGCGGGCGTGATGGGGATCTCGATCGGGTTCTCGTTGTACGGACACGGCTCGCAATAGGCCCCGAGGCGCTTCCTGCGATCCTCACATTCGTTACACTGCAAAGCTAAACCGAGCTGTCGTAGAGATTCGAGCAGCGGCAACAAGAGCATCCCGCGTTCGGTCAGCGCATACTCGATATGTGGCGGATTGCCGCCGAAGTCCGTGCGCTCGACGAGTCGATCCTTTTCCATGTCGCGCAGGCGCCCGACGAGGGTGCGACTGCTGATCGGAAACAGGCCATTCAACAACTCCATCGTTCGCTTTGGACCACCCAGCAACTCCCTGACGACCAGCATCGTCCATTTATCGCCGAGCATCTGCAATGCTCCAGTGATCGGACAGCCATCGAGTTCGCGTCGTTTCATGGTCTTAAGTTGATGTTGTAGGTCTTGATCTTGGAGTTGAGCGTCGTCGCGTTCATTCCCAAAAGACGCGCGGCGCGAGACTGGTGACCGCCCGTTTGTTCCAGCGCGCGCCTGATCAGATCGATTTCAAAGCGTCGCACTTCCTCGTAGAAATTTATTCCACGTCCGATGTCTCCAACAACAGCATTACTCGCACCGTCATGGTGACTGGAAACAACCGACTTCGGATCGCTGATCTCGGTACGCAAACACTCTTTTGTGATCTCGTCACCGGGTGCAATCACAACCGCGCGCTCGATCGTATTTTCCAACTCGCGCACGTTGCCCGGCCACGAGTACGCTTCGAGCATCGCGAGGACTTCCGGCGCGAGTTGCTCCGAGACGTTGCGTGCGTTCTCTTCGTTGTATTTTTGAATGAAGTGCTGGGCCAACGGCAGAATGTCTTGAACTCGATCGCGCAATGGCGGAAGCTCGATCGGCACTACGGCGAGGCGGTAGTAAAGATCCTCGCGAAACGTTCCCTGTCGCACTGCTTCTTTCAGATCGATATTTGTCGCGGCAATGATGCGAACGTCCACTCGGCGCGGCGCCGTGTCGCCGAGCGGCGTAAACTCACGCTCCTGGATCACGCGCAACAAGCGCACTTGTGTCTCAGGCGGAATATCGCCAATCTCGTCGAGAAAGATGGAGCCGCCATCGGCAACTTCGAACAGGCCTTTCTTCGCGGCGACCGCGCCCGTGAACGCGCCGCGCGTGTGGCCAAACAATTCTGATTCGAGCAACTCGGAAGGAATGTTTGAACTGTTGACCGTGACAAACGGCCGTCCAGCGCGTGTGCTGGCTTCGTGAATTGCCTTCGCGATTAGCTCTTTACCCGTTCCACTCTCGCCTGTGATCAAGACCGTCGATCGTGCAGGCGCGACCTGTTCGACCAGGCGAAAAACTTCCTGCATCAGATCCGAGCGACCGACGATCTCGCCGCGATCGACGGCCTTACTCATCGCCCGGCGCAGTGTGCGACGTTCTTCTTCTTTGCGACGTCGCTTAATTCCCGCAGCGATCGTCGACGTGATCTGTTCGTTCTGAAAAGGCTTTCGAATGCAACTGACCGCACCACGTTCCCAGGCTGCGATAGCCGTATCGAATGTCGCGTATGCGGTGATCATCACGATCACGGCATCCGGGTCCATCTTCAAAAACTCTTCCAGCGCACGCAATCCGCCGATGCCCGGCATCGACACGTCGAGCAACACGACATCAAACGCGCGGCGGCCGTAGGCCTCGAGGCCTTCCTCGCCGGTCTTCGCGAGATCGACACGATAGCCTTCGGCGGTGAGGAGGGTCTCGAGGACCTCTCGCATGATCTCCTCGTCGTCGACGACGAGAACTGATCCCTTTCTGGAGTTACGCTTTTCGGTTTTCATCGGCAAGACGGATTAGTTTGCCACAAAAAGGCACAAAAGGCACAAAAACAGGTAAACCTCAGCAGGAATATATTTTGTGCTTTTTGTGCCTTTTTGCGGCTCTAATCGCCGACGGCTTGCAGGCGCGCACGAACGCGCGCACTTGGCAAGGTGATGCGGAAGGTTGTGCCTCGGCCGGGTTCGCTGTCGACACTGATTCGACCTGCGTGTTCCTGGATGATTCCGTACGAGACGGCTAGACCGAGTCCCGTTCCCTGGCCGACGCCTTTGGTCGTGTAGAACGGATCGTAAATCTTGGCCACGTTCTCCGGAGCAATACCGATTCCCGTGTCGGAGATTTCGGCGACGAGCGAACCGTCTTCGGCGGTGCCGGTTGTGACGGTGATTTTTCCACCATCGGGAATCGCGTCACGCGCGTTGAGAATCAGGTTTGTAAACACCTGCTGCAATTTACCCGCGTTCGCGTAGGCATCAGGAGCTTCCGAGTCGTAATCGCGAACGATCTCGATCTGATTACGTCGCAGTTGCGGTTCGAGCAGTTGCAGCGTGTCGTCGAGCACACGCGCCACGTCGACTTCGGCGAATTCTGTGGCGCTGCCCGTGCGCGAGAAATTCAGCAGGTTGTTGACTATGTTTGTAGCGCGTTCGGCTTGTGTCCGCACCTTTTGCAGCAACGCGTGCTTGGGATCCGTTTCGTTCAGCATCCCGAGCAGCATCTGCGTGTAAGACGAAACGCCCGTCAACGGCGTGTTCACTTCGTGAGCGACACCGGCGGCGAGCAGACCGATCGACGAGAGCTTCTCGCGTTGTTGCAGTTGCTCTTCGAGACTGATGCGCGCGGTGACGTCCTCGAGCACGACGAGCGCGCCCGTTTGCCCCTGTCCGTCCTGCAACGGAGCCAGCGCGATGTTGAGCACGAGCGAACGATTGCCGCGCGTTGCCGTGTGGAGTTTGTAAATATTGCGGATCTCTTTGAGGCGCCAGCCGTCTTTGCCCAGCACCTGTTTCAGCGTATCTGCAAAATCTTCCGAGAACAGGTCTTCAACTCGCTTCCCGACCGCCGCATCGCGACGCAGATCGAGAATGTGTTCGAGCGCGGAATTCAACCGCGTGACTCGTCCATCGAGGTCGACCGCGAGCAGGCCGACGTTGATCGATTCGATGATTGATTCGTTGAACTCCTTCAGGAGCTTCAACTCGCTCGCACGCTCCTGCTGATCTTTGTAGAGCAGGCTGTTCTCGATCGCGACCGCCACGTAACCCGAAACGGTGCGCAGAATCTCGACGTCTTCTGATGAAAGCAGCGCGCCATCGACGGACCGCCCAAGGCCAAGTACTGCGACCATGCGTCCGCGCACGACGCACGGCACAAAGTAATGAAGAGCACGTCGGACGGAAACAGCGTCTGGATTGAGATCGAGATCGTCCGCGCGAACGATGCCGCCTTCTGCCGAGCGCACGCGAATCATCTCGCGAAAGTCAGGAGGCACCACCATCGGCGCCGCTAATCCGGCCGAGCGAGCGACCACGTAACCCGATCTCGAACTCTTCGATTCGATAAAGATCGCGACGCGCTCGACGTTCATCACTTCCTGAAGCCGGCTGACTAACGAATCGAGCAACGGATCGAGCGCCGTCGTCGCGGAAAGCGTGCGACCAAAGTCGAGCAGGCTGTTTCTCAGATCGTAGCGTTCGCCGTAGAAGAGTCGATCGACCTGTTCCTGGAGGAAGTTCTTTACAGGAGCAGCAGCCATCACGACCGCAGCCATCGCCAGCACAGCAACCACGACGCGCAAAGTGATCTCGCCGGAAGTCGTTTCATCCGAACCGAAGGCATATAGACCACCGGTGTAGACCACGGCCCCGATCACCAGTGCGATCGCAAGCGTCGTCAACGCGTAAACAAAAACACGTCGCACGACCAGCTCGACGTCCATCAAGCGATAACGCAGGACGGAATAGCCAAACGCAAACGGAATTATCGCCAGCGGCAGGATCGCGACGTCAGTGAGCCAGCGATCGGTCGGCGCGCCAAACAGGTAGACCAGTCCATAAAGAAGCGTGAACGGAGCGACGGCGAGGAGCGTGCCCCACACGACCCACTTCACCTGCTGGCGAACGACGGTGCTGCGTGCTTTGACAAAAGTCTGCACCAGCAACACGGCACTTGCGACCAGCGCGATCGTGAAATGCAGGAAGCCCAACAGGTAAAAGGCGCCGACAACCTGTCCTGTGACCGGGATCCTTTGCAGCTCAGAAACTACCTTGCCCATCTCGTCGCGCAGAAATATGACCACGGCGAAGCCAAGCAGCAGTAAAGCCGGAACGTACAACAGGACGGCGCGCCACCGTCGCGTCTGAAACAGTTGTTGCTTCGTCGGGTAGAGCGCACAAAAGTGCAGGAACAGTGGCGCAAAGAGAATGAAAGCAACGTTGTCGAGGAACGCGACCGCGAGATCGAGATCGTCATACCTGCCGACGGGCGTGTAGAAAAGGAAGACGAAAGCGGTCAGGCTGAAGGTCGCAAACTGGAGCGCGTACGGTGCTTGTCCTCCCTGTTTGAACAGCACAAAGAACCCGACAAACAGGAAGACCAGACCGAGCAGGTTGATGTAGAGGACGCGGGGCGTCCACTTGTGAATCGATCCCAGGTGATCGAGATCGGCCCAATATGCCCCAACTTCGGGCGAGTAGGACGGCCGCTTCATGAGGTAGTGAAGCTGGCCTCCGACGCCTGCCTCTTCGAGATAAATCTGAACGTCTTTGGCGCTCGTGATCTGTTCGGCCTTATAGCCGTTGAGACTCACGCCGATGAGCTCGTCGCCCGGAAGCATCCACGCCCGCTCTGCGGCGGAGCCTCGCTCGATGCTCTTGGCGATGATGCCATGGTTTGTGTCGGCCCATTCAACACCATCCCACGGCGGTGTTTGGTGTCTAACGCGCTGGCGGAAGTTGAGCAGACCGGCACTGATCAGTAACGCTGCACCGATTATCAGAAACCAGGTCTTAGTTGTGAGTATCGTTCCCTTCACTTCAACCTCAACAACGCCGCCAACTTCTTCGAATTGGCAGATCCGAAACTTTTAGGCAAGGAATGTTCCGAGTGCACTGCCTCCGTGTTGCGAGAGAAAATTGATTTGATCTATCCAACTTTTCGGAGTTTTCCGAGAATTTGAAGACCGGTTTCACAGGATTTCAGGATTCGGAAGGATTGACAGGATAATCCTGAAAAATCTTGTAAATCCTGTCCCACTGACTCTTTGAACTTCGGAACTTAAAATCTGACCGAGATTCCGCCACGAACTGTCCGTCTACTCGTACCGACGAAGGTCAGGATTTCGCCGTTATCGGAACTCGTCTGCGCATCCAGTAAATTCCGCGCGTCAAGGATTGCTTCGGCTCGCACCGGCAACCCAAAACTCGGTAGCTCCTGCGTGACTTGAATACTCAAGGACGGATCGTAAACGCCCAATCGACCGGCAAAGGGATCGATGGCGAATACGGTCGCCTCAGGTGAGAAACGCAGGACCGTTCGCACCTGCGTACCAGTGTGGAAACCTGCCCCTAACTGCAACGCCGCAGTCTGGAAAAGTCCGCTTTCAAAGAGTTCGCCTGGATTTGAAAAACCGCCCGCGCTCAACCGTTGACCGCGCCCGAAAGCGTAGCCCGCCGAGGCGGTCCAAACACGATTCAGACGTTTCGTGTAAACGACGCGGACACCGCGTGAAGAACCCTGCTGATTTGCAACATCGACAAATGTCTCGCCACTTCTGCCCGAGAACGCGCTTCCTGGTCCACTCAACAACCCGACGCCACGTCCGCTCGTCGTGTCGAAGAAAGCCGTGCCCTCGACGCTCGAAGTGTTGTCGAGAATTCTTTCAACTCCGAACTCGAGACGATGACTGCGTTCTAGCACTGCTTGTCCGTCGATGAATGCAACCGGGCGTACAGCTTCGCGACGGAAAACCACTTGCTCGTCTTCGAACGCTGCGACGCTCTGAATCCCGTCTTCATCACCGCCCGAAGCGAATGCTGCCTTCACGCGTGTGCGCGCGTTCGCGTCGTACTGAACGCCGAAGCGCGGCGTGAAAGCGTGTGCACCGCCGGCGCCCATGAAGCGTGAGTAGTCGAGTCCGAGAACGATCACGATTCCATCGCGCACGATCCATTCGTCGACAGCGCGCAACGAAACCTGGCCATTGAGATTTGCCTGATCGTTTAGCCTGTTCGTCCAAACCGGTGTGCCGAAACGTACGCCAGCAGCCGTCACGCCCACGCGATGATGTTCGCCAATGCGGAAAAGCGTCGTTGCTTCAACTCGCTCCGGAGCATCAGCGGTCCCGGTTTGACCTGAAAAGATCAGTTCGACCTGATCTGAAACCGGCGTTGCGACTGCGAAGTTGATTCCGACATACGACGATCCGAAGCCACTGTTTGCGAAGTAGCTTTCCAACACGCCGTGAGTTTTAGGTCTTGAATCCGAAGGTGCTTCGATTGGCGCGTCAGGCGCAGTTTCCATCTGCGGGGTTTCTGTCGCCGCAGTTTCTGTAGCCGCAGTCACCGCTGCTACGGTGGAATCTTGGCCTTCCTGGTTCTGGAAAATCGAGCGCTTTGGTTGCGCAGATCGGAGTGCCCATTTCACCTCATCGCGATCTCGACGTCGTTCGGGCAACGTGTTGCCGTGACCGACAGGCTCGAGATTGAAGCGATAGACCAGCTCCTGCGAAGCCTTCACATCGATTTCATTGAAAGCGACCTCGCTGAATCCAATCGCGATCGCTTTGATTCCGTATCGTCCGGGTGAGATCTTGGCGATGAAGTTTCCCTGTTTATCAGTCCTCGCTTCTTTAACCGTCTTGACGCCGTCGCGTATGAGAGACACGAGTGCGCCCGCGAGCGGGTTTCCTCTGTTGTCACGAACGGATCCGGTGATAGTGGCGAGTGACTTGTTGGAGCTTGCAGCAAGTGTGTCGCTCGAAAGCAGCGACACCAGCGCGATCAGAGACAAACTAAAGCCAAATGCTCTTCTCATGCGAAAAGACCTCCGCGACCAAAGTCCCGTAGGAAGGAAAGGCCATACTGGTTCAGGCGAGGAGACTTTACCGGAACCGCAAACAGGCCGTTATTGTCCGCCACGCCACAAATCGCTGTCAAGTAAGAACCCCCTAAAATCGGCCAAAAATCTGACAATTTGCCGCCGGTTTTGGGCCGTGCTAGGATTCAGCACCCCCGTTTCAGCCGCGGTGCAGATTCTGCTCCATTTTGGGTCTCCAACGGAATGATAGACGAGATTAAATCCACAAAGCTCCCTAACGGGATCGCCGTCCTTACGGAACATATGCCGGGTCTCCGCTCAGTGACGGCTGGGATTTGGGTCCGCCGGGGTTCACGCCACGAATCGGCCGAATTAAACGGAATCTGCCATTTTATTGAGCATGCCGTCTTCAAAGGCACCCGGCACCGCACTGCCCGGGACATCGCCGTTGAGACTGATCGTCTTGGGGGAAACCTGGATGCTTATACGACCCATGAGATGACAGGCTTCACCACAAAGGTTGCGGACACCGCGCTGTCGCAAGCGATAGATTTACTCGCCGACCTGATTTCGCATCCTCGTTTCGAGCAGGAAGACCTGGAACGCGAGCAGAAAGTGATCCTCGAAGAGATGAAGATGGTCGAGGACACGCCCGATGAGCTCCTCGGCGAGCTCTTCAACGCTGCGTACTTTCCGAATCAGCCTTTGGGACGTCCGATCGAGGGCACGAGAGAAACTGTACCTACGTTCGATCACAAGACCACTGTTGGTTTTCACGCCCGAGAGTTTTCTTATAGCAATCTCGTCGTCGCCGCCGCAGGGAACGTCGATCACGCACGCTTAGTTGAACTGGTTGGCGTCGCGTTTGACGGTTGTGAAAGCGGGACAGCCGGTCGACCGCTTGGACTTGATCCCGGTCGTCCACGACCGGCAGCTCCGATTCTGATCGAACAGAAAAGCGAACTCGAACAAGCGCACCTCGTGCTTGCGACACCGTGGCCACATGCGCTCAGCAACGATCGCTATGCGGCGAGTCTTTTGGGTTCGATCATCGGCGGAGGAACTTCGAGCCGTCTCTGGCAGAAGATTCGTGAGGAACGCGGGTTAGCGTATTCAGTGGGCGCGGCGGGCAGTGCTTTTTCAGACGTCGGCGTTTTCAACATCTACGCCGGCACGTCTCCCGAATATCTCGAAGACGTTTTAGAGCTCTCGCTTAGCGAGTTGCGCGAAGTCGCCCGAAACAACGTTTCAGAAGAAGAGCTGCGCATTGCGAAGGACCAGGCCATCTCGTCGATCTTGCTGGGACTCGAGTCATCGAGCGCCCGCGCCGGCACGCTGGCGCGACAAGAGATAATCCACGGACGGCGTATCTCACCGGACGAGGTCATCGAAAAGATCCGCAACGCGACTGTCGAAGAACTCCAGGAAGTCGCACGCACCTACTTCAAATCAGAAACACTCGCACTCGGCGTGTTGGGAAACCTCAACGGCTTCAACGTCGATCGCTCCCGTCTCGAGATTTAATTATTGCTGGTCACTGGTACCGGGACGACGCTTGTTTGGATCACCGGAACTGTGAGCTGAAACTCCTCGCGAAACTTGTCCAACATATTTCTGGTGATCGACGGATTGATAGCTAAGTACTGGCGCGCCTGAGCAAGCCGGTCAAATACTTTATCCCTCTCGGCTTGTTTGAGTTTTACTGCGTCAAGCACGTTTGAAAAGAATTCAAGCACGGTAACGCAATAGTAAATGTAACTCGCGAGCTCCTCATGTAATGAAGCGATCGCTTTGCCGTCGCCTGTACTGGGCGCTTCTCCGGAAAGCCGCTGCTTCAGTTTGTCATAGACTTCCACAAGGCCATTCGCTCCGCTACTGCCATTTTCTTTTGGTGCAACCGGTTTTGATGCTTTCAGTAACTCTACATACGCAGCGAGTAAGTCCGACGATGATTCCAATCTGCCTTGCAGCGCATGAACCTTGTCGAGGAACGCACTAAGCTGGTCGCTCCGGGTAAGCCGCTTGGCAACAACCGTGAGGGCCTGAAGTTTCAAGGACAAGTCAGATGAGATCAGTAATTTACTTAGATTTTCCAAATTGGAGTCCTTGTCTGCGTGTCGTGCATAGGCCTTGTTAGAGTGTTGCATCAGGTTACGACAAGCTCGCACCAGGTCGCGCGCCAAGCCACCAGAAATGCAATAACAGAGGTGGACGAATGGAGGTGGCATCGCGATAACGCGGCGTGCGATCAGCCTTTTGGCTTGCTCGAGTTGTAGATATGGAACGTAGATGATGTTGTCGAACGAACTATCAAAGACATCACGGAAAGGAACGCCCCGCCTTTCAAAATTGCTCATGGCGTTTTCTGAAACCGATATCAAATAAAAGACTCTCGGTACGCCGAAGATAGCCTTAATCTCGTTGAGAAAGCGCTGTGCGGCCTCATCGGATTCGAGCTTGTCGAGTTCGTCAATGCCAATGATGATTTTGAAGTCATTATCGAGGGCAGTAATACCGTGAAGAAAGTCGCTGAATCCTCCTGTTATGTCCGGCAAAGTAAGTTGTTGCCGGGCGAGCGAAACTGCCGTGTTAGCTCCGCCTTCAAGACCAATCGGCATTTTGATGGTTCCGGACCATCCCGAAGTGTAGCTTTGCTGAAACTTGATGTCGCGAATCCATTTACGAGCGAGCTCGCTTGACTCGGCCAAGCCCTTAATGATCTTCTCGTTGAGCTGAAGTTCATACCTCCATGCCTCTGATTCTGCTTCCTGCTTTTTATCGGCCCGCTTAACCAGCTCTTTATAAAACCTTACGATTGCATAGAAGGAGATCAGCAGAAACCCGGATATAAAGAATATGCCGGGCTTCACGTCCAGAGCCTGCACGAACCTTATCCATTCAGGCGGCCTGGAAGGTGTTGCGCTCGGCGAAGGTGACGCAGATGGATTCGATTGAGGAGCCGGCTGCTGCGCAGCGGTTGTTTTATTCGGATCGTTTCCCGCGGGCGGCGCGGGAGCGTTCATCAACGCAACAGCAAGCACAATGCTGACAAATATGAGAGCCGAACCTAAATAAAGCGCCAGCGGTGCAAATGGCTGAAGTGCTCTATGGATTGCTCGTGGGCTTCGGCGCCGAAGTTCGGCTATGTCGTCCCAGGCTGATTGGGGAGTTCCTTTCGTAGTGGCGGCGAGCACTTTGGCGCACATCGATGAAAAAAGATGCAAGATGAAATCGCGACCCTGATATTCGACTGGCGAAGAAGTGAGCAGTCTAATTACCAGGCGCTCTTTGAGATTGTCAGGCACACCGCAGGTGGATTTGAGCAGCGTCGATTTACCAGAACCTCTCGGACCAGCAATACCGATACTTCCGCCGGGCATGGTATTGAGCATGAATTCAAGTTCGCGTTTTGCATCCGTGGCGATTTCGTTTGCTGAATTGAAGACCTCCGATAATCCTGAGAAATTGAGTTTAGGCAGCACCGTGGTGAATTCCAGTTTTAAATGACTGGCTATTATTTCTTTTAATTGTGGTTTTATTCCCTGGGCGATAATGGCGTCATCACGCTTTTTCTCCGCGTCCGTAATCGATTCTTGCAGAAGCGTAAAATCTTTTTCCTGCTCCAACTCTTCCCGTTTACCGGACTGATTTCTCACATATTGTTCTTTACGAGCGTTATAGGCGCCATACAAAGCGCCGAAAACGACTACGATTCCCGTTATGAGTAGCCACGGTTGTCGATAACCGATCAGCCCAAAGTCAAATTTCAGATTGAGGAGAAATTTGACTACAAGGGTGGAGGCGGCAAGCGGTAGCAGGACAGCGGAGACCCAGAACAACACGTGAATTCCCGGGCCTTTCTTTAGACGTTCTTCTTTACGGATGCTATAACTCGAGAAAAAAACGACCCCGGTGATCGCCACTCCCGTTATGATCACCAAGGGTTGCCAATCACTGACCCACTGCTCGATTTTGAAAAACTTTACTAGAAGAACGGCGACGGCAAACGGTGCCACGGCGTAGAACGCCCAGGGGAAAGTCTTCAGCAGGCGGGCCTCGCGTTGTAAAGATCGTTCAACTTCCGAGTTCAGCCGGGCATCGTAATCGTGCTGTAGATCATCGACCTTACCCTGGAGGGATGCCGCCCCCTCGGTAATTTCATCGGCTTTGTTTAACGTCAACTCGATCAATTCATCGAGCGAAAGGCCGGCTTGGTCCGCTCGATCGCCGAAATCTTCCCGCTTGTCAGTTTTCTCATTTTTATCGGCTTCAATCGTTTGACGGATGAGCGCCTCGAGGTCTGGAGTGGTAGCCATAGGTTAAATCTCCGGAAGTCTGGGCACCGGAAGGTCGGCGCCTGTGGGTTCTCTGGAACTGATCGATGACTGCGCTTACGAATAAAAGCGGCTCGTGAGAATTCAGCTCCAATAAAAAACGAGCGCAAAATAGTCCAACATAAAACAAAATGCAATATTTTGCGGTAAGTGATAAATTCACCGTTCTTTCTATTAATGTGAGAGCAAGCAAAAATATTTCGGTTTAGACCAGGCGAAATGAAGCTTACCGTTTTAGGCAGTGGCTCAACTGGCAATGCGGTCTTGATCGTTGCAGGCAACACGCGTGTGCTTGTCGACGCAGGATTGAGCGCGAAAGAGATTGCGCGCCGGCTCGCGATGGTCGGCGAAGATGCACAACGACTCGATGCAGTGCTCGTGACTCACGAACACGGCGATCACGCCGGCGGTTTGCGCGTGTTGCTCGGCTCGGTTGATTGTCCTGTCTATATCTCCGCAAAAACGCTCGACGCTTACGTCAGTGAAAAATTCAACGTCAATGCCGAGGAACCGCGGCGCCGCGCAAAAGCACTGCGAGATCGAGTCGAACAGATCGAGTCGAGCAAAGACTTTCGCATCGGCGAGATTGATTTTCATCCTTTCACAATCCCTCACGATGCCGTCGACAACTTCGGTTTCACTGCCACGCACCACGGCGTCAAAATCGCCACGGTGATGGACTTCGGCCACATCACGACACTCGTCACCGAACGACTGCGCGGTTGTGCCGCCATCGTGATCGAGTCGAACCACAGCCGCGACATGCTCAAAGCCTGTGACAATTATCCATGGGATCTCAAACAACGAATCCTGTCGCGCCTGGGCCACCTCTCGAATGAAGATCTGGCCGATTGGATCAGGCGGGGCTTTGACGGCTGCGCCAAATACATCGTGCTGGCCCACCTTTCACAGCGCGCAAACAATCCATACCTCGCGAAGATCAACGCTGAAGTGGCGTTGCAGGAGCGGGCGCCGCTCTTTTATGGTTTCACTGAAGTCAGTCTGTCCTATCCGAAGGAGCCAACGCCCTGGATAGAGGTATGAGCGCTTTGCCTCAAAGTCTCCGAATTAGCGCCATGCAGCGCCAAAGGCGCGAGATATGAGCGTCTGTCGGAATAACGCCGAAGGCGTTCGCTAATTTCAGCCCAAGGTTGGAGCATTTAGCGACAACCTTGGGTTAGCAAATAAAAATAAGTCAAAAACGCTGAAAGCGTTCACCAATTGCCAAACCCTTTCAGGGTTCGAAATACATTTTGATTCGATTACCCAGGGTTCTCGCTACGCTGTTCATTATCATGACATCCTTTACACATCGTTATCATGACAGCGGGCCTTTCATTCTCCCCAAGCTTTAGCTTGGGGGACACCGCTCCAGAATCGGGAAAAC
>JBIOUJ010000081.1:0-18664 GCA_044867025.1 Pyrinomonadaceae bacterium
GGTCCTCGCTGTCTCCTACTCTTGAAAACCATTTAAATGGTTTTCCCGATTCTGGAGCGGTGTCCCCCAAGCTAAAGCTTGGGGAGAATGAAAAGGCGCTGTCATGATAACGATGTGTAAAGGATGTCATGATAATGAACAGCGTAGCGAGAACCCTGGGTAATCGAATCAAAATGTATTTTGAACCCTGAAAAGGGTTCGGCAATTGGCAAACGCTTTCAGCGTTTCGACTTAATTTTATTTGCTAACCCAAGGTTGTCGCTAATGCTCCAACCTTGGGCTGAAATTAGCGAACGCCTTCGGCGTTATTCCGACAGACCCTGTACAGGGTTTGATAAACCGGTCCGCTGGTTGCCCAGGGTTGGAGCGTAGCGAACAACCCTGGGATCTAGAGCAGAAGCCGAACCAACGCTGAAAGCGTTAGGCCTGTGCGATATTAACCCTTTCAGGGTTGATAAACGGTTTGCTGGCCTCCCAGGGTTGTCGCTGCGCTCCAACCCTGGGCTGAAATTAGCGAACGCCTTCGGCGTATTTATTGCAATTCAACAGATTTCTTCCCGCTAAAAACTCTCGCCTGGCCGTTTCTCACCGCGCCTGGAACACGCGGAACGAGTGGATCAAGCCGAACATTGGAGTGACCTCCACTGCCTCACCGACCTCAAGGCGTTCGGCAACGTGTTCTCGATGTTTCTCGCCTGACCACGCCGACATCGGCCAACCAATCTCAATCTGATTTAGTCCACGATGGACCAATCGTGCCGGAGCGGAGAAGTTCGAAGTACTCCAGTTCCTGGTTGCAGGGATCTCGATCAGAAGACTGCCGTTAAGACGTACGGAGATTGTTTGATCCGGACTGAGATCCGGCACTTTCATGGTGAGTGCAAAGTTCAATGCTTGAGGTTTGTCACACACCAGCGGGAGCGTCGTGTTTCGCGCAGTGGCTTTGTAGAACTCAGGTCGATAATCCATCAACGAACGTGAGAATGACCCAGTCGAGTAGAACGTGTTCACCAGATTCACGCCACCATTCTGAACGGCGTGTTCGCTCGTGATGAGATCTTCAATAGACGCTCGCGTGGGAATACCAGCCTCCTCCAGTCCATCGACCAGCGCAGTGATGAGGTTAGTGTTTAAGAACTTCCGGCTGACGGCGTGATTTTGCAGCAAAGTAATCGCAGCGATGCTGTTCAACTGGCAAAGCGCCTCGAAGCTCTGGCACAGAGTCGACGGAACACGCCGTATGTGAAAGTCCAAAAAAAGTTGCATCATGCGCGCGATGCCAGGATCACAGTCGAGGGCCGTTCGGACGTGATGACGAACGATATCGATTCCTTGTCCCCAGTTAGCGTTATGAACGGCAGCGAGGAAATGCGCCTCCGCATTCACCCTCGCGCTGACTTTCATGTCGACCTCAGTAAGCTGTTTCCAGGATTTGCCGGGATAGTTCAACAGCGGAAGCAGGGTCTCAGCAGTGTGGGCCATCGAGATCTTAATGCCCTCGAGAGAGAGGTGGCAGTAGTCAAGGAATAGCCTCCGGTTTGAAGCCTCACCAAGGTGCTGAGTAAACTGGCGTGGCAGATCGACTATGTGAACACCATGAGCGTCCGCTCCATCGCGGAACGTTTGTTGAATAACTGTGAAGCAGCGCGGAGATTGCACGAAGGGCCAGCAAAGACTTGCATCGCGTCCCATCTCGAGAAACTTCCTCGCGCCATCGAGATCACCGCGTCTGCGACTAACCTCGGCGAGAATGTTTGGACCAGCCGCGGTGGTGCCTTCGTCGATCTGCATCAGGCGATGGCCCAAAGGTTCGGCTTTCTCCCACTGGTTGCCTTGAAGAAGCTGCTCAGCTTCGTGACGCGCGTCCAGCCATGCTTGTGTTTGCTCGTTGTTAAGCATTAGCGGCGAGTCGCAATCGGTTCGCCAGTCAGCGAGATTAAATTCAGGCAGAACAAGAACAACGGGAATAGGACGCCGGCCAACGATCTCTTTGACAGCGCGAAGTACCTGATTGACCTTCGCAGCCAGGCTCGCTTCACATGCCTCTCTCACGCCGCGCCACGACCCAGTCTTTCGCAACGCGTACGCCATGTTGCGGAACTCTTCATTAGACGGCTTAGCGAGCGGGTTCCAGTTATTACCTGAGAAAATTACGAATGCATCAGGCTCGAGATGCAGCGCCGCAGTCATCAGGCTCTGCAATCGATCGTGAGTCAGGTCCGTGCGAGCCAGATCTACGACCTGGAATTCGGAAGGCCCGCAGGCGGCATTCAGTATCTCCTGCAACGCCAGCGCAGGATTGAATTGCGGATCGTACAGCAGTCCTCGCGCCACAGACTCGCCTAGCAACACAACGCGACGGCGGGAACCCTTGGGAGGGATTCTCTGAACGTTGGCCCAGAGATGCCACGGGTCTCCTGCATTTACTCGAACGAACGCGCGCCCACTCGGTTCGTCCACTGCTTCCCATGTTCCGACGCGAATCTTCGCAGAGGTGGTAACCGGTTTCTTTTCTGCGATAGCTTGATGTGGAAATGTGGATAGCTGTGTGATGAGTCTGAGAATGCGTTCGCCTTCCTCTGACTCAAACAACTCTGCCAGGCGGTGCGCCGCGTTTCTGAAGTGCGGGTCGTTATAGTTCATAATTTTTAGAAGAGCGTGTATG
The DNA here is from genome assembly GCA_044867025.1 of Pyrinomonadaceae bacterium. Taxonomy (GTDB): domain Bacteria; phylum Acidobacteriota; class Blastocatellia; order Pyrinomonadales; family Pyrinomonadaceae; genus PSRF01. The sequence continues at coordinate 2,666 of JBIOUJ010000081.1, forward strand.
TCTTGTAAGTGATCGCGTCGGGACGAGCTTGCGCGGTCCTGCGTAATACAAATTCGGTCGTTACGCTGATTGCCGAACGGTCGATGACGAAGTCTTCGAGCACGAGCGTATCGAGACCGGAGAGAATGAAACAGATGAGTGCATCAACCGGGGTGCAGACGATGGGTTCGTAATTGAGATTGAATGAGGTATTGAGCAGGATCGGACAACCGGTCAGTCGTTCGAAGGCGCGAAGGAGTCGAGCGAATCGCGGGTTTGCTTCTTCATCGACGGTTTGCACGCGCGCCGATCCGTCCACGTGCGTGATCGCCGGCAGCTTTATCGGTGACTTCACCTGACAAGTTTCCAGCATGTATCGCGACGCATGATCGAGATCAAAGTGGGCGGCAGCACGATCCTCCAGCACGGCGGGCGCAAACGGCCGGAACGATTCGCGCTGTTTGACCATCGAGTTGATACGATCCTGCATTGTTTCGCCACGCGGATCCGCCAGGATCGAGCGTCCACCCAGCGCGCGTGGTCCAAACTCCATCCGGCCGTGAAACCAACCGACAATCTTGCCTGCGGCCAGTCGTTGCGCGACGCTTTCGAGTAGCTCGCCTTCGCGACCACGAAAGTCCAGCGCCTTAATTCCGGTCGACTCAATCACCGACGCTACATCTTCATTGGTGAATGCTGGTCCAAGATAAGCGTGACGAAACGTCAGGGATTTCGTCTGCTCGTTCGTGCGGCGTCTGTGTGCAATCGCAGCCGCGCCCAGCGCTCCGCCCGAATCGCCTGCGGCAGGCTGGACAAACATCCGTTTGAATGGACCCTCGCGTTTGATTCTTCCATTGGCGACACAGTTAAGTGCCACACCGCCGGCCATGCAAAGATTCTCACTGCCGGTCAGCTCGTGCAGGTATTTGAGTTTGTCCATCAGAATTTCTTCGAGCACGTACTGAAGACTTCGCGCTAGATCTTTATGGAAGTCGAGGATCTCGGTCCTCGGCTGCCGCGGCGGATGACCAAACAAACTCAACATCTTGTCGGAGTACATTCGCTGAAACGACTTGAAGTCGAAGTATTGCAAGTCGAGCAGATACTGGCCGCCGGGTTGGTTGATGATCAGCTTTCGGATCAGGTCGATGTGGCGCGGTTGGCCGTAAGGCGCGAGTCCCATTACCTTGTACTCACCCTCATTTACCTCGAAACCCAGGTAACCGGTGATTGTGCTGTAGAGCAGACCGAGCGAGTGTGGGAACTCCACTGTCTCGAGTATTTCCAGGCCATTGCCATTGCCACGCCCGAAGCTGGTTGTGTCCCACTCGCCCACACCGTCGACGGTGAGAATCGCTGCTTCATCAAAACCCGAATAGTAGAAACTGCTTGCGGCGTGAGCCTGATGATGGCCCACGTAGTCGATCGGACCCTCGTAACCGAGAATCTCCCTGATCTCACGTTTCGGTCGATGCGGATCGAGCCGTACCTGGACCTTCTTCTCAGAGGATAGACTCGGCAGCATCATCGATAATTGGCGAGCCAACTTCTTTGTGGGCTCCTCGTAATAAGCAACGCAATCGACCTCATCGATAGTCAAACCACCTTCCTCGAGGCAGTAGTTGAAAGCGCGCTTCGGAATGCCTGCGTCGTGTTTGCTACGCGAGAAGCGCTCCTCTTCCGCCGCCGCGACGAGCACTCCGTCTTTGAGCAGGCAGCAGGCTGCATCGTGAAAAAAACAGGAAATCCCGATGATGTTGTTGGACATTCGAACCTCTTGCTGATCTCGTTTTGGTATTTTCGGTGTCTTGGTGGTCGGGGAACAGACACCGGAGCCGGGCAGGCTACCGCCTTCAAACTGTTCAGTTAGTGAGAGTGAGTCTGTTTAAAAAGACCCGCGAAGTCTACGATCCTTGATGTGGCAAGTCAAATTACGAATGGTTTTGACTCATAAGTCCGAATCGCACTTGGATAAAGGTCAGTACCACCTGCGGTAGCGGGTGGGTCAACCTCTAGAATTCAAAGTCGATAGCAATATTGCATGCTCATCATCGACCCACCCGCTACCGCAGGTGGTACTGACATTTATCCAAGTGCGATTCGGACTTTTAATGCAAAGCCGACCCGCTCCAAGCAAAACGAATTGACGCTGAGGCGATAAATACCGACACTAGGCGGGCCACGATGGAAGCGATCCCCTTGAACACCCGAGCAGTTTCGTGCCTCGACGATCTCGAGCGACTCGCCCGAGAAGCCCTGTCGCGCGAAGCTTACGATTACATCGCCGGCGGCGCAGGCGACGAATGGACGCTTCGAGAAAACCAGGCCGCGTTCGAAAGACTACAACTGTTGCCACGTGTACTGCGCGATGTGACGGAACCGAAACTGGAAATCACCGTTCTTGGCCGGCCTTTATCGATGCCGGTGCTGATCGCGCCGACAGCCTTTCACGGATTGGTCAACGACGACGCAGAACTGGCCACGATGAAAGCGGCAGAGGACGCCGGAGTAATCATGTGTGCCAGCACCGCTTCAAATTGCACGCTCGAGTCAATCGCGAGCGCCGGTGGGACACCGCCGCATTGGTTTCAGCTCTACATCTATCGCGATCGCGAACTAACGCGTTCGCTCGTTGAACGCGCTGAAGCTGCTGGATATGGAGCTTTGTGCGTGACGGTCGACGTGCCGCGTCTGGGTCGAAGACGTAGAGACGTGCTCAACAGTTTCTGTCTTCCCGGTCACCTCAAACTGGGTAACTTCGTAAATAGAGAAGCGAGCGATGTCATGAAGATTGAGGGAAAGTCGGGACTCGAATCGTACGTCAGTAGTCAGATGGATGCGGCAGTAACGTGGAAAGATATAGATTGGCTCCGAAGCTTTTGCTCGTTGCCCGTGGTCCTCAAAGGAATAATGACACCGGAAGACGCGCGACTCGCCGTAGAGCATGAGGCACGCGGCATCGTGGTTTCGAATCATGGTGGGCGTCAGCTTGACGGCGTGCCGGCAACGATTGAAGTACTCGCGCGCGTGGCGGATACAGTCAGAGGAGAGTGTGAAGTACTGCTTGATGGAGGCATACGGCGAGGGACTGACGTACTCAAGGCGTTAGCGCTTGGCGCGCGCGCGATTTTGGTGGGCCGTCCGATTTTGTGGGGACTCGCAGTCGACGGCGCCGCCGGAGCGCGCTTTGCACTCGAACTGTTACGCGAGGAGCTGGCCGCGGCAATGGCGTTGGTTGGCTGCGACTCGGTTGATGGACTATCGCGGTCGCTGATTTGGGACAGCCGGCGGAAGGGAGTTCTGGAGTGAGGCGCAACGTGTGGTCGCGTTCCATAATCTCTTTTTCACTGGCGATGTTCTTTATCGTCATTGGCAGCAGCGTTGCCGGGGCCACGCCAAGGTTCTACCGAGCGCTGACCTTCAATGAGAATGCACAAAGGAAGCTGCTTCGCCGCGCCCCAATGGAGTTCAGTAAAGCGGCCGAACGAAATTCAGTCGTCATGACATTGCCGATGCCGGATGGAAAACTTGCTCGGTTTCGTGTTGAGGAATCGCCTGTGATGGCGCCCCGGCTCGCCGCGATGTTTCCGGAAATAAGAACGTACCGCGGTGAAGGTCTGGACGATCCAACTGCTACGGCGCGCTTCGACATCACGCCGGCAGGCTTTCATGCAATCGTGCTTTCCGCCAGAGGCACAGTGATCATCGAGCCTGAGAAAGGCGGGCGTGCCGGGCAGTATGTGAGCTACGAGCAGCCTGATGCGCTTAGGAACGCCGGCCCATCTGAGTGCCTTGTCTCCAACGCCACCCAGTCGTTGGGCCAACCACTGCGGCACAGTTTCTATGCGACTCTGCCCCCTACCGGCGCGACACTACGCACTTACCGTCTGGCTGTAGCAGCGACCGCCGAGTTCACGCAGACCTATGGCGGTGGGACGGTCGCCGGCGCCTTGAGCGCGCTGACGACGACAGTCAATGGTGTTGCCGCCATTTTCGAGCGCGATCTGACGATTCGGTTGATGTTGGTTGATAACGAGACCTCCATCATTTTTACGAATCCATCGACGGACCCATATACTAGCGACATTGTCAACACAATGGGCGATCAGAATCAGACGGTCCTGGACCAACGGATCGGAGCGTCTAATTATGACATTGGATTCGTCCTTGACGGTCACGTCTATGCTTTCCAACCGGGCTTTTTCCTGTTCCAGGGTGGAGCTAATTTTCAAAGTGTTTGTGTCAATGGGCAAAAAGCTAAAGGCGTCACAATCCTGCGCTCGATCGGGCCGTCCACGATCAGCGCCATCTGGGATGTGGCCCATGAGTTCGGTCATATGTTTGGGGCGCTGCATACCTTTAATGGCACCACTGACGACTGTGCCCCGCCGTCAGGTCGGTTCGCTCAGACTGCCTATGAAGTCGGAAGTGGATCGACCATTATGGGCTTTCGAGGTGGAACCGCGCCCAACGGAACTTATCTGCCGCTTTGCACTTTTGAAGACTTGCGTTCAGTGGACACGTACTTCCACGCTACGAGCATCGAACAGATCGTCAACTACATCACGATCGGTAACGGCCGCTCCTGCGCGGCTCTGACGCCAACCGGCAATAATCCGCCGGCAGTGGAAGCCGGTCCTGACTTTACCATCCCGTCCCGAACGCCGTTCACGCTCACGGCAACTGCCAGTGATCCGGAGGCGGATAGTCTCACTTATTGCTGGGAAGAATATGATTTAGGAACCGCAGGACCGCCACACACAGATGACGGCAGTCGCCCTATCTTCCGCTCATTCGCGCCAGTGACGAGTCCGGCGCGAACGTTTCCGCGGCTGTCCGATGTTTTATCCGGTGTTCCAACCTTCGGTGAGTCGCTACCGTTAACAACTCGAAGCATGACGTTTCGCGTTACTGTTCGGGATAACCACGCGGGCGGTGGTGGCGTGAACACCGACGCGATGCGAGTTAACGTGACGGCAGGGAGTGGGCCATTCGTCGTCACTGACCCGAGTTCTACGACGACGTGGACCGCCGGTTCGACTCAGACTGTCACCTGGAACGTCGCCAATACTGCTAACGCTCCGATCAACTGCACGAACGTGCGTGTTCTCCTGTCCATCGATGGCGGAAATACTTATCCGTTTACTCTGGCATCGAGCACGCCTAACACCGGCACGACAACGATTACGGTTCCACACCTGCCAACTTCGTCGGCGCGCGTTAAAGTGGAATCCATCGGCAACATCTTCTTTAGCATCTCGCTCCCGAACTTCACTATCACACCAAACATCACCGGTCCGCCGGTAATCTTCGTCGAGGCGACCACGAATCGTGCAGCGGCGCTGGATTCGGTTTTGTTCATGCCGGAGCCGTTCAACCTGCTTAACGTTCAGAATTTTAGTCTCGATCAGCGCACGCGCATCATCCTGTTCGTCGTTGGTTTCGAACTGATGCCCGGCGAAAACAATTCTGTTGTCACGGCGCAGGCAGAGTTTGCTGGTAAAGGTCCATACCCGCTGGAAATCGAGTATGTCGGCAAAGTTCCGAACTTTGATTCGTTCACACAGGTGAATCTGAGATTACCGAACGAGCTTGCGAACGCCGGCGACGTGCTGGTAAGCCTGAGTTTGCGCGGCGTAGCCAGCAACAAAGTGGTGATCAACGTAAAGTAAGGCTCGCACTTGGATAAGGTCAGTACCACCTGCGGTAGCGGGTGGGTCAACCTCCAGTTGTCAGGTGCTTAGCTGATCATCGACCCACCCGCTACCGCAGGTGGTACTGACCTCGTCCAAGTGCAATCTCTGAGTTCTGACGTAAGCACCTGACAGTTGGTGGTTGACCCACCCGCTACCGCAGGTGGTACGGACCTTATCCAAGTGCAACTTCTGACTTTTGAGGCAAGCCTTACACGAGCTACTGTCCCGCGAACACACTATTACTTGCTTTTTCAGGGTGTGTAGCGCACGATTTACAACGTTAGAAAAACCTCGCGTCCGGCCCAGGGGAACCATCATGCGGAGATTACAGAGACAGCAACCTCGGCAGAAATCAGCAACCGACTTCACCGCGTCGAACAGGTCCGCGCGTACGGCAACTGCGGCACACCCCGTCCTATACTTGCAACGCGCAATTGGTAATCAAGCAGTGCAACGCGTGCGTCAGCACCTCGGCAATATCACTCTGCACGCCGATGTAGACGCAGGCGCTCCACCGGCCAAAGCGCCTGCTAACCCACCCGCGAAGGCACCCGCGAAAGCTCCTGCTGCGCCCGCGTGCACATACAAGATTACCTACGCCAACCAGAAAAGTCTGAAGTGTGATCCAAAGGAGCCGCGTGGAGCACGCATCCAGTATGACATTACAAAAGTGACGGCCAGTGGCAAGGGCTGCCCGGCGACTCTCGACGGACTAAAACTGACCGAAAAAGTTACCAGCGACAAGGGCTGTCACCCACAAGAGCCCACAGTCGGTGAGGGATGTACGATCCGAGCGGATAAGAAGAAGCCGCTTGAAGGGCGACTCGAGAAGTGTACGGATACCTACAGTCTATGTGGAGACAAACAGGCCTTCAAATTCAAGGGATGTACCCAGGTTCTCACGCAGGAAATATTTGTAGATGGAGTGCTAGCCGACACACGTAAGATTGAGTTCGAAGTCTTCAAGACCGGTGAAAAGCCTACCGGCAAGGTGACGCGCAAATGAGAGAGGTCTACAAACAAATTTGGCTCCATCTTTTACTTTTATGAAGCACCTTGTTTCGCTCCTGATTCTGGCATCAATCACTCTGGGAACAATCGCTCCCGTGCCGGCCCAACAGCAACAACAGCCGGCGCCGGACGACGTCGTGCGCATTACGACTAACCTCGTTCAGATCGATGCAGTGGTGACTGACAAGAGCGGAAATCAGATCAAGGATCTGGGCGCAAGCGACTTCGAAGTTTTACAGGATGGAAAGACGCAAAAGATTGTTTCAGTCTCTTATATCAACACCGAAGTTCCCGAACGAACCCGGCTTCAACCCACCGAAGGTAAGCGATCTGCCGAAAAGGATCAGCCACCCACGCCACCGTCACGCCCCAATTCAGCGAATGCCGCGCGCATATTGACGTTCGTGATAGACGATGGCAGTTGTGCGTCGTCCTACGTGGGAATGAATGCTTCCAGAGACGCTCTGGTGAAGTTTATTAACGAGCAGATGCAGCCCAACGATCTCGTCGCAATCTATCAGACTCGAGGCGGGAGCAGTACCTTGCAGCATTACACTTCCGATAGAGCGCATCTGCTGCGGGTAGCTCGTAAGATCCGGTGGTATCCACCACAAGGAATATGCAACGAGACTGGCGGGGATTTTTTTGAACGTGCTCGGCCCACGACGTTCATGAAACCTGACGGCGAGCTTCGGACTACCGAGAGTGACGCCAATCGGCAAAGTCGCGGTCGGATCGAAAGGAACATGCGAGAGAACCAGGTCGTGGGCTTGTTTGGCGTGCTGACTTACATCGCTCGTGGTCTCCAGCGAGTCCCCGGCCGTAAGACAGTTTTTGTCCTCAGCGATAGTATTTCGCTGTTCATACCAGACGTGGAAACGGCTGGGCCTGCAGGTAACCCGACCGTGATGATGGCGGCAAATGTGGCCAATATGGACGCTGTGACCCGACTTATTGACTCTGCTAACCGCGCTTCTGTGGTCTTCAATACCATAGACGTACGTGGTCTGCAGATTCCTGGAGTCATTACCGCTGAAGACTCGTTCACCAATCTGGCAGGACCCGGCGGAAACATCCATGCTACCGCTCAAGTCAGTGCGATGAGGCAGGCAAACAACGGAATCAGACACGACGGAATGAGATCACTGGCAACGGGAACAGGCGGCACGTTCTATAAAGATATTAACTTTCTCGACGTCCCTATAAGTCGAGCGCTCAGTTCGGAGAAAGGTTACTACTTGATCGCCTATCAACCCGACTCGGACACGTTCAAGGGACCGAAATTCAACAGGGTTCAGATCAAGGTTAGGCGTCCCGAATTGAGTGTCCGGGCCCGCTCGGGATTTATGGGAGTAACCAACGAAGGAGTGCTCCCTAAGAAGAGAACCGGCGACAGTGAACTCTATGAAGCGATAGCGACGCCACTGCCAAATGCCGGATTGAATCTCAAACTCACGGCGTCGTTTGGGAACACGGCGTCGGAAGGCAGCTTCATTCGCACCCTGCTGCACCTGGATGGGAATCAGATTTCTTTTGTCGACGAGCCCAATGGAATCAAGAAAGGTGTCTTCGATGTTGTCGCTGTGACTTTGAATGAAAAGAACGAAGTCGTGGAAGAATTTAATCGAACTCATACGATTCGTTTTCCGGAGGCAAATCTCGAAGCCATCATCCGCAACGGTCTGATCTACTCCGCTGACATACCAATTACCAAGTCCGGTTTCTACAACTTCAGGGTGGCGATTCGCGACGCCTCTTCTAAAGTGCTGGGTTCTGCCGGCCAACAGATCGAAGTTCCGGATCTGAAGAAGAAGAATTTGCACCTGGGGAGTCTCGCCGTGACCGAAGTGACGATCCAAAACGGCAAACCCGTGATGTCGGCGATCGAACCGTCTGAAGGCCGATTCGCGCCAGTCTCCTCGCCTTCACAACCGGCGATCAGGAAGTTCCGACCGGGTTCCATCCTGGGCTACTCGTACAGAATCTACAATGCCTCTTTGGAGAAGTCTTCGCACCAGCCAAACTTGTCGCTTCAGGTTCGCTTATATAAGGACGGCGAAGTTGTAACCGAATATCCGGCGCAGGTAATCCAACTTGAACCTCAAACCGACCTCAGTCGGCTGTCGGATTATGGATATATGCGATTGGCGCCAGGGATTGCGCCCGGCGATTATGCGTTGCAGCTCGTGATCAGGGATTTGAATGACAAAAGGACGACTTCGGAGTGGATCGATTTTGAGGTTGTGAACTGAGCCTCAAAGTCCGAGGTAATACAGCGCCAAAGGCGCGAAATATGAAAGCCAGGGGCAAGCGCGAAGCGCGTCGCCCTGGTTTATTCAATATGCGTCGTTCAGGCCTGAAGGGCCGAAATACACGCGGTATTACGCCCTGTCAGGGCTGGGTGGAATTTCGATTTGTGTACCAGGGGCGACGCGCTTCGCGCTTGCCCCTGGCTTTCATATTTCGCGCCTTTGGCGCTGCCTTATGTGTACCAGCGCGAGGCGCTTCGCGCCTGCCCCCTGGCTTTCATATTTCGCGCCTTTGGCGCTGCATTCGCCAAAGCTCTCCACGAATAAAATGCACCGTTTACCTCACTCAGCAGCCTGAAGCACAGCAGCCGGTAAGACAGCGCTCGCTGTTACCGCTGTCTCGTCTCTTTCCCACTTCACCAGTTTCAAATCGAGAACGAAGATCGAATAGATCACCGGCACCAGCAGCAACGTGACAAACGTGGCTACAGTTAAACCTCCGATCTGCGCGTAACACAACGGTTCCCATAATGGTCCACCGTGCGATGCCAGCGGGAACAGCGCGATCACCGTAGCGCCCACTGTTATCAGCACCGGACGCAAGCGCATGATGCCTGCGTCTAACAACGCTTCGATCAGCGGCTCGCCCTCCGCGTGTTTCTCTTCAATGAAGTCGAAGAGCACGATGATGTGGCTAACAATCACACCTACGAGACTCACGATTCCTCCAAATGCCATGAACCCGAACGGCGCTCCCATGATCCACAGCGCCACCAGCGCGCCCACCATGCCAAACGGCACTGCCGCAAAAACGATGAACGGTTTGATAGCATTCTTGAACTGACATACGAGCGCGAGGAATATCGCGGCCACGGAGATCAGCAGCACGACGGTCAAGTCGAAAAAGCCCTTCACCTGTTCTTCTTCTTCGCCGCCAACCTCCATGCGATAACCCGCTGGAAGAGTCTGTTGCAGTTCGTTCAGTTTGGGCCTCGCGGCTGACATAACCTCCGACGTGAGCTTTCCTTCCGCCGGCATCGCCGAGATTGTGATCGTGCGAAACTGATTGCGCGATCTGATCTTCTCGATCTGCATGCCGTACTCAGTCGACGCCACCTGTCTGAGCAAAACCTTTTGCCTGCTCGCGTCGCCGTAGACGTACAAGTTCTTCAGAGCACCCAACTGTGCCCGCTCCTCCATCCTCAACCTCGCGACTACGGGAATCTGCTTATCGCCCTCACGCAGCGTCGTCACCTGTTTACCGTGAGTTGCCGACAGCGACGCCATCGCGACGTCGTGGTTTGTCACTCCCGCGATGTTCGCGCGATCGGGATCCGTTTTCAGATGAACGGCGAAACTCTGATCGCCCCAGTCGTCGCGCACTCTCTCCGCGATCTGCGTCTCTTCGAGAATCGCTTTGACGCGGCTCGCATACGAACGCAGCATCTGCACGTCCTGGCCGCTTACACGAATCGCAACCGGTAACCCGACTGCCTTACCCGACTCGAGCTGGCGCACGTCGATTCGCGCCCCTGCAATTCTCGCCGACAAAGCCTCCTGCAAGGGATGGATCAACTGGTCCGTGTCATGTTTGTCTTTGACCTGAACAACGATTTGCGCGTAGTTGGACTGCCGTAGCTCAGGTACAACTGAAAACCAGAACGGTGGTCCGCTACCGCCGACAAAAGTCGTGAGCGATTGCAGGACATTTCGCGGATTGCCATCGGCATCGGGGTGATGCTTGCCATATTCCCCAATAACTTCGCGAATGATTGCTTCCGAGTGGGCTGCGGCGTCGTTGGTCGCAGACAGTGGCGCATCGTTCGGCAGCCAGACGTCGACGTACGACAAGTACGACATATCCTTCGGAAAGAACTGCGTCTTGAGCTGACTCATCAATATGCCGCCGAGCAGCAGGACTCCCATTGCGCCGGCCATGACTTTCCAGCGATGGTTGATGGCCCATGTGCCAACGCGGTGGTACTGGGCGGCGAAACCTTTTTGGCGGCGCTCTTCGATCGTCTTCTCGACTTTCGGCCGCAGCAGGTAATAACCCAGCAATGGTATGAACGTCATGGACACTATTCGCGATGCGATCAGTGAACAAACGAGCACTACCGGAAGTGAGTAGAGAAACTCACCGATCGTTCCGTTGAGCATCAGGAACGGAAGATAAGCGCCGATATTGGTGATCGTTGCATAAAAGATCGCGGTCGCGAGCTTGGTTGGTCCAAGCCAGGCGGCCACAGATCGTTTTTCTCCTACCGCCAGCTCGCGCTTGATCGCGTCACCGGCCACGACGGGATCGTCCACGAGCAAGCCGAGCGCGATGATCAACGTCCCAATCGAAACTTGCTGAAGATCGATGCCGAGCACGTGCATCATGCCAAGCGTCATTGCCAGCGTGATCGGAATTGACAAAGCCATCAATAACGCCGAACGCCATTCCCAGAACCCGATCAGCGCAATCAGCACAACCAAAATGATCGCTTCGTACAGGCTCTTCATGAAGAGGTCGATGACCTCCTCGACCTGCAATGGCTGGTCTGAGGTGCGCGCGTAGATCAGGTCTTCGGGGAGCTGTTGTTTTAGTCCCGCTATTGCGACGTCGATCTGTTTACCGAATTCGTCGATCTGTTCTCCGGAGCGCATGTGCACGGACAGTGTGATCGCACGGCTGCGCCGCCAATTGCCCTGCGCGTCGCGCGAGTTGAAGTAGTTCAAATACGGCGCCGGAGTTTCGTAACCTCTAACGATGTGTGCGAGATCTCTTAGATAGACAGCGGATCCGTTAACGGCTGGAACCAGCACGTCACCGATCTCACGTTCGCTCTTGAACTCGCCCGAGGGATCGAGATTTACGTTTTTTCCCTGGACGTTAACCTGTCCGCCAGGCGTGGTGATGTTTCGGCCTTTGAGTACATTCTCGAGATTGCTTGGCTGCACGCCGTACGATGCAAGTCGCTCCTGCGAGTAGATGAGGTAAACCGTTTCATCAAGATTTCCGGAGCGCGCTACCTTCGACACCTGCGGCACTGTCTTGAGCGTCTTTTCGATCAGATCGGTGAAGTCGTCCATTTGGCGATAGGTATATTTATCGCCGGCAACGGCGTTCAACTTGGTGAGGGTTTCCAGTGGATTGCGGACCAGGAATGGCGGCCAGGCATCGGGATGAAATTCCGACGACTGCATTCGTTCAGTTACAAACTGTTCGACATAGGCCAGGATTTCCGGTTCGGTTTTATTTGAGACACCGTCGAAGGCGATAAAGCTATCGCCATTGATGACGTGCAGATCGCCGCCAAAGCCACTCTCTTTGGCAAAGGCCAGAAACATGTCCGTGGGAGTGCGCATTAAATCGCGGTCGACAGCGTCCGTAATCGTAAAGACCAGCGTGAATCTCGACGGATCCTTCGGATTGCTCGTGGTTGCGCGTTCAGTTTCGATCGCGGATTGGATCGCTTTTGCGCGCAGCGCAATCTCTTCTTCATCTGTCTTCGGACTGGCCACCGTTAGCATTAGTGCCGGGGTGTCGCGGAGGTCTTTGATGAAATTGATTGGACCGGCGCCGCTGGGCAGGTCGGTGATCGCATCGAGTTTCAACTTGATGTCGTCGAACTCTTTGCCCGTTTCCTTCACGTTTTCATCCAGTTCGAAGTAGATCACGGCGAGACCGGTGCGAGAGATGGATTCGATCTTCGTCACCTTCACGTTCGCAGCGATCTGTTCTTCCACCTTTTTGGTGACAAGCTGCTCGACCTTCTCTGCGCTCGCACCAGGCCAGGGCACCAGCGACACAGCCGTGCGCACCTGAAACTCCGGATCCTTGCGGTGCGGCATACGCAGGTAGCCGTAAACGCCCCAGAGGCAAGTGGCGATTAGCAATACCCAACTGACGTGACGCTTCTTGACGAAGAATCGCGCCATGTTGCGCTTGCGGCTGATCTTTTCCTGGCCTGTTTTGCCGTGAGCCATGGCTGTTCTCCAATTCCTCGTAATCGAATATTGAACTGGTCCTTACTGGACCACTAACACCTGCTCGCCATCGACGACCTGGCTGACGCCGGTTGTAAGGACGAGTTCGCCTGTGGTTACTCCGCTCTTGATGACGATCGCATTGCCCACAGATTCTCCCAGTGTCACCGGGCGCAGTTGAGCGAACGTCTTTCCTTCGCGGTGCTCCATCACCATCACGGCGTATGCATCCGGATTCTCGGGCGCGTGCGTGATCGCGGTGAGCGGTACGATAAGCGACGGCCCTTCCGTTGCTGTTCGTTCGTTCGTGTTGAGGGAAGCAATCATTCCCGGTTTCAACAGTCCCTGTTCGTTCGGAATCGTGACTTCGACTTCAAACGCGCGGCTGTTCTGGTCTGCCGACGGAGAGATGCGCGAGATCTGTCCCGTGAATTCAGTTCCCGGTGTCGCGTCGCTCGTGATCGTCAGGGTATCGCCAAGCTTCAGACTGCTGAGCGACGTGTCAGGCACACCAAAAGCCGCTTTGACGAACGTCAAGTCAGCGAGAACAAACGCAGCCATGCCTTGTCCGACGAGCGTGCCCACTTCAATCCTGCGTTCGAGCACGACCGCACTCATCGGCGCCTTCAATTGTGTGTCATAGAGCGGAATGCCGGCGGAAACCGTCGTGGCTTCCGCGGTCTTGATCCTCGACTCTGCCGCTGAGATCTGCGCCTGTGCTGTGGCTACTCTCGCTTGCGAAGCTTTCAACTGCCCCTGGGCTGCTTCCAATTTCGCGGCGGCGATTTCGTACTGTGCCTTGGTCGCCTCATACTCCGGCTTGGTGATGCTTTGCGTTTCAAACAGGATGCGCGAACGATCGTAATCCAGTTTCGCCTTTTCAAAGTAAGCCCTCACGTCGTTTACCTGCGCGCTAGCCGTGTCTACCGCCGCGAGCGCTTCCTGAAGCTGAGAACTGTTCGCATCGCGCGCCGAGCGAGCTTCACCAACCTGCGACTTCGCCTCGTTTACTCGGGCTGCATAGTCACTCTGGCGCACGCGCGCGAGTGTTGCGCCCTTGTGCACCAGGTCGCCGGCCTGGATGTAACGCCACTGACCCGCCGGATCTTTTTCGCGCGCGATGTCGTCGATATAACCGCCCACTTTGAAAGCGACTTCGACCTGCGCCGCGGGCTTGATACTCGCCGAGTAACGCACGTTACTTAGCGACGAGTGTGCTTCAACTGCTTTGACCTTCACCGGTTTTGCCGGCTTCTGTTTCACTGTTTCTTTCGAGCAGCCCGCCAGCAAGCTGATCATCAACAGCACGGTAGCCGTGAGAATTTGTTTGGTAGTCATTTGTCTTCTCCTAAGGCCTTTTCAAAATCAGCCTTGGCGGTCCAGAAAGTGAGCAGCGCTTTTTGATACTCATAGTTCGCATTAGCCAGCGACGTTTGCGCCGTCAACACATCCTTCAGCAGCACGGCTTCAAGTCGATACTTGTTAGCCGTGATCTGTACGTTTGCTCGCGCGGTTGTTTGTGCAAGCTGCGCGATGCGAATGAGCTGGCAGCTTTCCTGCAACGTGCGAAACCTGCTGTTTACTTCCAACAACACCCTGCTCTCCGTTTCGAGAACCGTGTTATCCGCTTGCGCGATGATGCGGTCCTTCTCTGCGATTTCATGCTTCCTGCGTCCCCAGTCAAACACTTCCCAGTCAACCTGGACACCGACTCCATTCGCGCTGCGCGGCACGAAGTTCGAATAGTTCACCGTCGTCACCGTATTGACGACCAGACTAACGTCAGGGATGCGTTCTGATTTCTTTACTCGCCGATCGAGCGTCGCTTGTTGTAGACGCAAGCGCGCTTCGCGAATCTCGGGACGTTGTTCCAGGGCACGTTTACGCGCCCCCATCAAATCCGTTTCGCGCATCGCCGCCTGGGCGGTTTGGAGGCCGTCTGTGACAGTGAGTTCGGTCCTCACGTCGCGTCCAAGCAGGTGGTTCAATTGTTCCTTTTGCGCGCTAAGCGAGTTGTTCAGAGCCAATACTTCGTACTCGGCTTTGGCGACTCTTGTTTGCACGTCCATTAGATCGGTCTTCAGTGCGACCTGCTGGACGACATACTCGCCCGTCACACGATCCAGTTCGTGATACAGCTTTACTGACTCTTCAGCGGCGCGCACGGCGCCCTCGGTTTGCAGAATCGCGTAGTACGCACGTTTCACTTCGTTAACTAACGCTTGTTCGGTAGCGTGCAATTGTGTTTCGGAGATCTCTACTGCGAGTTGCTGCTGCTTGATCTGAAAACCGATGCGGCGCAGTTGCGTAATAGGCTGAGCCACTTGTCCGGCGAGAAGTGCGTTCATGTTCATAGACGACTTGATTACGGTGTCTTGAATCGGGACCGGAACGTTGCCGGGGTAAATGCCGAAAACGCCTTGTTTAAAGGTTGTGTCGATGGTGTTCAGCGGCTGCGAAACGAGGGAACTGATTTTGAAAGACGGCAGCCGGCGCGTGCGATAGGCGTCGAGTTTGTCGTCGGCTTTTGCGATTTCGAGGCGCGCGTTTTTCGCTTCGCGGTTGTTCTTCAAGGCAATCGTGATCGCCTGGTCAAGCGTCATGACGCCAGAGTCCTGGGCGTTGGCCTGGTGAACCATGCCGGCGGCGATCAGTAGCAATGAGAGAAGAAGTCTATACATAATGTTGCGCTCCATCGCAGCCTCCATCTGTAAATGCTTGACCTGATACGCGTCAAAAAAGCGCAGAAAAGACCCACCCAAACGGGCGGTGTTGTTGAACTTAGAGGGAGTGAGAAATATTTGAACGCGACGGTAATATGTCAGCCGATTCAGCTACTTCTGTAAGAATTGACGGTGAGCAACTCGAGGTGGAATGTCTTTCGCGGGCGTTTTCGGACACTGCAAGCTGGCTGCCATTGAAGGACTGATTCGGAGATCTTCGGCCGACGCGAGACGAACACAAGGCTTTGGCTCAAAAGTCAGGAGTTGAACTTGGATAAATGTCAGTACCACCTGCGGTAGCGGGTGGGTCGACGACGAGCATGTGATATTGCTATGGATTTTGAATTCTGATGGTTGACCCACCCG
>JBIOUJ010000082.1:0-5136 GCA_044867025.1 Pyrinomonadaceae bacterium
AGTAGTACAACGCGGAATACACCAGCATCAGCAACACTGTGGTCCATAGCGTTCCTGAGTAGACCATGATCAACCCCGGAACGCTGCCGAAGAGCATCCCCATAATCGCATCAGCAGGTGAACCGCCCGCCGAGAAACGATAGAACTGCATCTTGTACGGATCTCTCACAGACATCCAATTCCCCCACGACAAATACGCAAGCGCCATCAGCACCAGCGCGATCAATCCCAGCACAGCAGTGCCTGGGCCGAACCTCCAAAACGCGAGCGGAAAGACGCCGCCAGCCAAGAGCATCAGGATCAAAGCAAACGCAAGGTTCTTGCTGAGCAGGATGTCGCGGCCACTGAGCGGAAACAGACTGTAGCGGTCCAGGCCAAGCGGACTGTCCAGACCAAAACAATTTGAAGTCATGCTGATCCACGGCAAAAAAAGAATTATGAGCACGACTCGAAAAACCGCCGCGGAAGGTTCCGGATTTGAAGCAAGATAGATGACGAACACGATGACGATTGGTAAGGCGAAGTAAACATCCAGCAAACGAATGAAGTATCTCAGGTCTTTCTTGAGCAGCCCTCCAAGCCTTCCCGGAAAGTGAATCAAGCCGAGCACGGTAAATCTTTGTGAACGCCGGCTGCCCGCATACTGAAGACTGCTTGTAAAAGTCCATAACGACACGGCGAAGGCGCCTGTGGTTAACGCGGCCAACGCTACGACTGAACCAAACGCGTTCGCCTGCACGGCCGCATCGGCTGCCAAACGATTGGGCCACCACGAAAAACCAAGAGCTCTCTTCGTCAGCCACAAAGCTCCGACCACAACACATACCACAACGATCGCGCCCAGCAACAACTTCCTCATCGCCGAACTGCTCAACACGTGCGCGATCGTGAGACTCATCGCCAACGAGAACAGCAGAAACAACACCAGCGCGATCATTCCTGCCACTGGATTCGGCGCCTTGACAAGCGGATATCCCAACGCCAACGAACAAGCGACGATCACCCACGTCACTGGCGAAACAAAAACAGATCCGAGCCTGATGCAAAATAGCTCGCGTGGGGTTAGCGGTGTGTGAAGCAGAGCGCGGCTGCCGATACTGCGCCAGGATTCTGCCATCACCGGAAACATCCACACGAAAAAGACGCCGATCAGCAACGCCTCGTATCGTGCCGTTTCACCGTGTGCGAGCTGAGTGCTGATACGCGGCAATAGCTGTAAGTATCTAAAGACAGCGATACCGCCGAACAGTATCCAGACGCCTGCATTGTTCGTCGTAAGATTTCCCGCTCGGTGAAAGCGTCGCCAGTAAGCGCGCCACTGAAAGCCGAGAATCGCGGCTACCCGATCCATTCAAATCCCTCGACCTGCCGTCTTTCGACGTACTGAAAATACAGATCTTCGAGCGTGCGACCCGACGCGAGTGTCTCTTCCATCGTCTGACAACACGCGAGCTCTCCACGAACGATGACGGCAAAACTATGAACGAGCCGTTCAACCACTTCGAGAATGTGTGAAGTGAGAAACACCGTGACGCCCTTATTCGACATCACGACAAGCAGGTCTTTGATATTGCGCGAAGTAACCGGATCGATGCCTTCGAAGGGTTCATCGAGGAAGAGGACCTTCGGATTGTGAATCAACGCCATCGCCAGCGCGCATTTCTTCTTCATGCCGTATGAGGATTGCTCGACGAAGATGTGACGATCTGTCCAAAGGTCGAGGTAGTTGAGAAGTTGTTCGGCGCGTGTCTCCGTCTCGCTATTGCGCAAGCCGTAGATCGCGCCACACATCTTCAAGTGTTCCCAGATTGTTAATGAGTCGAAGAGCGCGAGGTCTTCAGGCAGCACGCCGATCTTCTGTTTGATCTCCAGTGGTGAGGTTTGGATTGATAGACCATCGATCAGAGCGTCGCCGGCCGACGGCTTCAAGATGCCGGTGAGCATTTTGACGGTGGTTGATTTCCCTGCCCCGTTGGGCCCTAAAAACCCAAAGATCGTCCCTTGCGAGACTCGCAAACGCAGGTTATTGACGGCGACAAATTCGCCGAACTTCCTCGTCAGGCCTCGTAGTTCAACCATCCGGCTGATAATGCCACGACTCCGGCCCCGTGCGCCGCAAAAAAACACAAAGAGCTGGTTTAGGCAATGTCCTCGATGAGGCAAACGCTTTAGAGCTTGTCGTCCCAGTGGAACTTGTGCAGGAGGCGGTGCACGATCGGCGTGAAGATTAGTGTGGCAGTTGCGATAAAGACGAGACCCGCGTAAAGCGCATAGAACCCTGCGAACAACTTTCCGCCGTTAGTGTGCGGCTGATCAACGGGTCCCATGCCGCCCAGGAGCATGGCGGCGTTGAGAAAATCACTTCGCCACCCAAGGTTCTCGTAGTGCTCATACCCCACCATTCCGATGACGAGTGAAATGAAAAGCAAACACACCGCAGCCAGCACGTGCATGAACAACCGCCGCACAAACTTTGCGCGAGGGAGCGGGCGCTGCTTTCTGTTCTCATACATGGCAACTATCAGCGGCGTCGTTTCGACATAGCCGATCTTCGAATCAGCCGCAGTTTCCTGATGCGGTCTGGCGTGTGTGAAAGAGTCGAGTTTTCTAACACGACATAATGAACCTTCCGATCTCGATTACGTTCGGCTAACAGGAAAACTATCTTCTCTCCCGTGAAATACTCTTTCTTAAAACCTGCCTCAGCTCCGTGAACGTAGTCGATCACGTCTCCTTTCTTAAACTTTCCCTTGAACGGCTCGATGACTTCTGCTTTGATGGACCAGTTCTCATAACCAATGATGCGGTTCGTGATTTCCGCTTGCTGAATGCGGATGTGAGCGACAACAGAAACCTCTCTGTAATCGCTGCGAAGATAGCTGAGAGGCGGCCACTCCTCGTCGTCCTGGGCCAACGCACAAACCGGCAGAACCAAAAGAACGATGAAGACTTTGAGCAGTAGTTTCATATAATCCACCGCAGATTATCTGTGTAAGCCGTGGATTGCAACAACTATGAGATCAATAATCCTTCTTCTGTCTCTATTGGCGATCGCAAATCCGGATGGTCGAAAAACGACGAGTCTCGATGGGAAATGGCAAGTGATCATCGACCCTTACGAATCCGGCTTTTATGACTACCGATACAAACCCAGCGCCAATGGTTACTTCAAAGACGCCAAGCCGAAGAGTAAAAGCGATCTCATCGAATATGATTTCGATCGTTCCGGAACGTTGAAGGTGCCTGGCGATTGGAACACGCAGTCAGACCAACTGTTCTTTTACGAAGGCACGATCTGGTACAGGAAATCTTTTGATTACGAGCGACGGCCCAACACGCGTCTCTTCGTCTACTTCGGCGCGGCGAATTATTTCGCGGACGTTTATCTGAACGGCGAGAAGATCGGTCAACATGAAGGCGGCTTCACGCCGTTTAATTTCGAGATCACCAGGCTCGTTCGAGACACTGGGAATTCCCTCATCGTCAAAGTAGACAACAAACGCCGGCGCGACGCTGTTCCGACGTTGATGACTGACTGGTGGAACTATAGCGGACTCACGCGACACGTGAAGCTCGTCGAAACACCGGCGACGTTTGTGCACGACTACTTCATCCAGCTTCAAAAAGGGTCGCGCAATCGTGTCAGCGGCTGGGTGAAGTTAGACGGTGACAAGCGCAGTCAGAAAATTACTGTTCGTATTCCTGAAGCGGGCATCAGCAAATCGTTTACGACGGATGCCAGCGGCTCGGCTGCAATTGATTTCACGGCCGATCTGAAGTTGTGGTCTCCTGAAAATCCGAAGCTCTACGACGTCGCGATCGAGGCTGAAACGGATCAGGTGCGCGACCAGATCGGCTTCCGCAGTATCGAAACGAAAGGTACGGACATTCTGTTGAATGGAAGGCCGATCTTCCTGCGTGGCGTCTGCATTCACGAGGAAGCGCCTCTACGCGGTGGGCGCGCGTACAGTCGCGAGGATGCGCTGACGCTGCTCGGGTGGGCCAAAGAGCTCGGAGCAAACTTTGTCAGGCTCGCTCACTACCCACACAACGAATTCATTGTCAGAGAGGCTGACCAGATGGGAATCATGGTCTGGTCGGAGATTCCTGTTTACTGGACCATCCTTTGGGAAAATCCCGCCACGCTCGAGAACGCTCGGAACCAACTCACCGAGATGATTGCGCGCGACAAGAACAGAGCTGCGGTTGTGATCTGGTCGGTGGCGAATGAGACGCCGCTTGGCGATGCGCGCCTTTCGTTTCTCAAGAACCTGATATCGCATGCCCGAAGTCTCGACTCAACGCGATTGATGTCGGCTGCAATGGAACGTCACTACACCGATGCGACGACGCAGATGATCGACGATCCGTTAGGTGAATACCTCGACGTGCTTGGCTGCAACGAGTATGTGGGCTGGTACGATGGTTTGCCGGAAAAAGCTGACCGGCTGGAGTGGAAGTCGAAGTATGAGAAACCGCTGGTCATGAGTGAGTTTGGCGGCGACGCGCTCTACGGACACCACGGCGATCCGCTGACCAGATGGACCGAGGAATACCAGGAGAACTTGTATCAGCACCAGCTCAACATGTTGAAGAAGATCCCGTTTCTGCGCGGCACCGCGCCGTGGATCCTGACGGACTTTCGTTCCCCACGAAGACCGCTGCCCGGAATTCAGGATTACTGGAATCGAAAAGGTCTGATCTCAAATCGCGGTGAGAAGAAAAAAGCGTTCTACGTGATGCAGCAGTATTACCGAGAGTTCAACGCCGAAGGCGTTCGCTAATTGCAGCCCAGGGTTGGAGCGCAGCGACAACCCTGGAGCTGATAATTAAAAAATCTAATAAACCCTGAAGGGTCTGTCGGAAAAACGCCGAAGGCGTTCGCTAATTCCAGCCCAAGGTTGGAGCATTAGCGACAACCTTGGGT
This sequence comes from Pyrinomonadaceae bacterium, assembly GCA_044867025.1. Lineage (GTDB taxonomy): Bacteria > Acidobacteriota > Blastocatellia > Pyrinomonadales > Pyrinomonadaceae > PSRF01. The sequence goes on from JBIOUJ010000082.1 coordinate 4,928, forward strand.
TAGCAATTAAAATTAAGTCGAAACGCTGAAAGCGTTCACCAATTGCCGAACCCTTTTCAGGGTTCAAAATACATTTTGATTTGATTACCCAGGGTTCTCGCTACGCTGTTCATTATCATGACATCCTTTACACATCGTTATCATGACAGCGGGCCTTTCATTCTCCCCAAGCTTTAGCTTGGGGGACACCGCTCCAGAATCGGGAAAAC
>JBIOUJ010000083.1:0-17883 GCA_044867025.1 Pyrinomonadaceae bacterium
CCTCTGCGGTGAAATAGGCGGCAGAGCAACTGGCACCGCAGAGGCGCAGAGGAACGCAGAGTTACGCAGAGTAGATTTTCAAATTAGGGGGATTACCAAAAAAAGAGGGCTCAGACTTCGCCGAGCCCTCTTCGGAAGGACCGGTCGGGTAGACTGTCGGGAACCGCCCTCTCATTAACCAGTTCCCAATAATCACTCGGTAACCTTCCAAAACGCAGGACCCTGGTTCTGGGCTGGGCCGGATCCTGCGCTGGCAAGTTGTCTGTCGGGGCCGTTAATCGCTGCGTAGATCACGCCAACATCTGGTTGGCAGAATGGATCGTGCGTGTGCGCGGTGATTCGATCAAACCTTGCACTACCTGGGCGACCTGCGACAGAGGCTTCGGCTTCCGCAGGAACGCATCTGCACCCGCGCTGCGAGCTGCTGCTTCTGCTTCAGGCGACCCATACGATGTGAGTACTACGATGCGCGTCTCAGGATTTCGCTCATGCACGAGCTTGATGATCTCGATACCATCAGGTCGTCGCGCCTGGCCCAATCGCAGGTCCTGAATAATCACCTTGTAATCAGTAACCTGGATCAGTCCTTCGGCCTCTTCCATCTCACGCGCTGTATCTACCTTGAACCCGTGCTGCGAGAAATATTCCCTCATGGAAAAACAGATCGATTCCTCGTCGTCTACCACAAGCAGATTCCGCACGCCCGCTTCAACACGATCAGTTTGTGCCCGGCCACGGAGTAAGAGTTCTTTGAGACGGCCGGATACTCTCTTGAGGTTCAACATTTGGAGGTCGTTCCAGTACTACCAGTGCTCGTAGCCTGTCTCGCCTCTATATCAAATCGGGCGCGTCTTTACGAGCGAATTTCAGTTTTACTTTGTCGGGAAAAGGGGAGGCTGTTATAGCTTTGATCGACAGTCGGGGGCATGTCGCCTGGCATACCAATCAGCCTCCCTTGGCACAGATAAACGGCGGAGCTTCCGTTCACCTGTGCCTGTCTCGTTGCCGCTCGTTCTCCCTAGATAAACCTGTGCTCGATAATTCTGATTCCCACACCTCGGTGCCCGTCAGGCTTTGACTCATCTCTAATGACAGTGCCTTTGATCGCGGCCGACATTCCGGCCAGCGGTCCGTACAGGAGGCGCACGACGACACTGATAACTGAAGAGAACCGCATTTGCCGCGGGAGTCGCAGGTAAAGACCTGAGGCACTCATGTTGTCGAGATGGCAGTCAAAGCTAAACGGCTGATCGTCTATATCGACGCCCCAAACTCTTGCTGGCAGCGTTTGACTCGAGCGAGGCTTTGCACGTCTTTCCACGACCGCGCGCTGACGGCGAGAATTCGATGTAGCAATGGGAAGATGGCTGTCGAGGATGTAATTAGCTCTTTGTTCCGGGTACATAAAACTGGGCTCGCCGAGAGAAATCGGGCATCTAGATTATGAACATGTTGCAAAACGGTGACAACGGAGGTACTTGCCGATTTTACTGGCAGGAAATTCGGGTTTTTCACTAGGGGCAAAATGGCAGGATCCTGCCGTGCGTGTCTGAAGATTGGACCACATAAATCCAAGCACCGTAAAAACTTGTTGACACGATTGATTTCAGCTTGCTAGTTTTTCTACAAGCCGACCCACCGAAGGCGAGTTTGGCAGTTATTTGAAGCAGCACCTGAAACGATAAAGGCACACCTCGTGTGAACGAGGGTCGCAAAGCCGACAGAGGTCGCGGCATTGGAAACAATGTGCGAACCTGGCTGGGTTACCGAAAGCAGGAAAAGTATCCCGCAGCGGTAGCCTTTTGCGGGTGCCTTCCTTCACGAAATCCCGTCCAAAAATTCAAGAGCTTGGCGACGACGTCTTAATTACCTGGAAGTTTATAGACATTGGTCCATGTAACTTCCCGGGAGTTTCTCTGTTGAGCATCGCCCCTGAGTCCTCAGACACAACCGCAACAACGGTTAACCCGACTACTTTAGAAAGAGGATGAGCGATGAAGAAAATGCGTCTAATCCTGACGTTTTCCACCTTTGGCCTTTTAGGTTTCACCCTCACGCTAACTAGCGTCAACGCAGACATCAACAAGAAGCTGCGCGTAACACCGATTACGCCGAGAATACAACTCCAATCGTTACACCAAAGTGCGCAAGAGATGCTGGCGCTCTTTCAGCAGGCGCAAACTGCCGATCCCGCGGCGCGACGGACGCTGTTGACCCAGTTGCGGTTGCTCGCATCAACTCGCAGAGAGTTGCTGCTCGAATTAATGCTACAAGATCCGAATCAGGCTCTGCAGATCGCGTTACCGGATCACATTCTTAGTTCGCTGCAGAGTGAGTTACGGGCATACTTTGAGCAACAAGTGGAACTCGAGGGTGAATTGGAAGTCCTTTACGAAGAGAACGAAACCGAGAGCCGGCTTCATCACTTTCTGAAGACTGACAACAAGCGAATTGAATTGCACTTTAGCAACAAAGCAGTGCCAGATATCCTAAGCGGCTCGGTAGTGCGGGTTCGAGGGGTTCGCGTTGAAGATCACCTTGCGGTCGATGGAGCTGCCGATGGTTCGCCGACGACGGAGTCAATGCAGACGTTGGCATCCATATCTCCGAACACATTCGGAGAGCAGAAGGTGCTGGTGCTGTTGGTCAATTTTCAAGACAAAGCGACGCAGCCCTGGACCACTACCCAGGTGCGTGACGTAGTCTTTAACACTGTCGACAGCTTCTACCGAGAATCTTCATATGGTCAGACGTGGTTGGGAGGCGACGTTTTTGGTTGGTATACATTGCCAATTAGTAGTGCCACCTGCGATCAGAATGCGATCGCTACTTATGCGAAACAAGCTGCTACCGCTGCCGGTATAAATCTTTCCGCTTACAACCGGCTTGTTTATGCGTTTCCTTCGTTGTCCTGTGGTTGGACGGGCTGGGGAACGTATGGAGGCAACCCATCTCAAGCGTGGATCAACGGCAGCATGTCCGTGCGAACGGTGGGACATGAATTGGGTCACAACTTCGGCATCTATCACGCGCGAGCTTTGGACTGCGGCGCTGATGTCGTGGGATCCAACTGTTCCATAATTGAGTATGGTGATACTTGGGACATTCTTGGGCAATCGGGTGTAATTGCGCATTCGCACGCGGCCCAAAAGGAGCGAGTTGGCTGGCTCGGATATGGGATTTCTCCCGGACTCACTGTGGTCCAAGCGAGCGGAACGTATTGGCTCGATCCCTATGAGACGATGGGGTCAAATCCCAAGGCGCTGAAGATTCTAAAATCCACGGATCCTACGACCGGAAAGAAGACCTGGTACTACGTTGAATTTCGGCGTCCGATCGGATTCGACAGTTTCATTGCCAGCAACAGCAGTGTGATGAATGGAGTCGTAGTTCATACCGGGACAGAGGCCTATAGTTTTGATGAGTACCTGCTCGACATGACGCCGGCGACCTCTTCATTCGCTGATGGGGCTCTCGTTGTGGGTCGAAGCTATACCGATCTGAACAATAATATGACTATCACACCTCTGTCAGTCGGAAGTTCAAGCGCGAGCGTTATGGTTTCGTTTGGACCACAACCATGTATCAGGGCAAATCCAACGCTGACGATTTCACCGTCAACCAGTCAGTGGGTTTCGCCAGGGACGACTGTTAACTACGCCGTTGCGCTTACTAATCTCGATACGGCAGCCTGCGCGTCATCAACTTTCGACCTACGTGCCAACGTTCCGATTGGCTGGTCCGCACTATTCGACACATCAAGCGTGACTCTTAGCGCAGGTCAGAGCGCTAACACCACGTTACGAGTGACATCGCCTACATCGACTGCAAATGGCTATTACAACATCGGCGTGGATGCGGTGAACAGTGGTGCCAGTAGTTATGCGGGCTTGAGTTCAGTAACGTGTTCGATTATGCGGGGATTGGACGTGATAGTTGTTACTGATCAGGCCAGCTATACCGCAAATCAAACAGCGATCATTACTGCAACTGTGACATCTGGAGGAGCTCCCATCTCAGGCGCCTTTGTCGCATTCACGATAACCAGACCGAATGGCAGTACGGCAAAGGGAACTGCGACAACCTCGGCGAACGGTATCGCTTCTTTCAAGTATCGATTCAACAAGCAGAAAGATCCGGTGGGAGTTTATGTCGTTTCCGCGGGTGCGAATTTGAATGGGGTCATTGGTAGCGGTAGTGCCAGCTTTAGTCTTGTAAGATAAGTACGTAAGCACGAGCAGGCAGCGCCAGTTTTCTGGCGCTGCCTGCTTGTTTAAAGATTGAACTCTCGATCACTATGGTGGGCAGTGACCTGGACCCGTCACGCCCTCGTTGAAGTCACTCAAAGCATCAACTAGAGCGCTTGTCTGGGCGTTAGGCAATGAGTCGGTACCGACTGGAGGAACGACTAAGCCTCCAATCAGCGCGTCGGCAGCCGCTATGCTCGCATTAATGGAAGATCCGTCCGCACCCGCCGCGATATTCAGTTTTGCGGCGATAAGCTGATGCGCCAGTGATATCAATCCATTTCCAGCAGCCGGTTGGTTGAAGATCGAGCACAGTTCGGCGTCCGTGTACGAAACGGTGCCTAGCATCAATGAAGTTGCCAGCCACTCGTTAGTATTGTTTCCAGTTACACATCCTGCTGGACCGTGAGTCTTCCAATATCCTTGCGTGAACGTGCAATTGTTGTCCCCTCCACCGCAGGGTGCCGTTGAGCAGGTGACATTGCTTGAGAAATCACTACGAGCCAATCCACCCGGTACATTGTGTGCGAAAGCCCGGAAAACGTATTGTGTATTGCATTCCAGTGGCTCATCGGCGCAAGTGCTGGATGCACCACAGTCGTCGAAAAGATTGTCTCCGATTTGAACAACGGTCGATTGGCCCGAGCCGAGGTTGTAGTTTGAACATCCTGGGACACCTGATAGCGAAGCCTTACAGAAGGAACCAGGGCAAACGGGATTGCCGCTTGAATCGAGTGGGCAGTCCGAATCGCTAGGCCACTGACTACCTCTCGCCAGAAAATCAGATAGCTTCATCCATTGAATTGAGAATCCTGCGGGAGCACCCGATGCTCCGGCGGTGACTTTAATGCTAATAGATGTCGGCGTGCTAGAGTCGCAACTCAACGTGAGTTTATCGAGCTTTGGTTTTGGACCTGCCGCGATACCGGAGTCGCTCACGAACAGAGCGGCAACGGCTATGACTGCACAAGCCAGAATCAAAAACGCAATTGTTTCGCGTCTCCAGTATTTCTTAATCGCTTTACTCATAATTTTTAGTTCCTTTCTCTTTCTACCGGTCTCCCGGTGGTTGAAACCAATCGCCAACCGGGGATCACCGGGTGGGGCATTGGGAGTTTACTTACCGATTTCGGACTGCACTGTGCTTGGGAGTTGATCTGAAATCGGCGTGAGTGTTTTGAATTTCGTATTGGGACTTTGCGCTTTCCGCCTCTTCAACGATTCGATGAGAAAAGGCTGTGATGATTGCTGCCTGAGAGTGGTGCAGAAGCTTTGGTATCCGCTGTTGGTGACGCTTAAAGTGCAGATTGGGAAAGCGTCAGGCGGGTCAATCCGATAAAGCTCGCTCTACTCTTCGATTGAACCACATTTCGATAAGTGGATGATATTTCTATTGCAAACTTCTTGCATCGGAGGTCTTTGCCCATTTTCCTGGCAGGAATCATGGGTTTTTTGAGAGCCGTGCACGGCACTATCCTGCCACTAATGGCCTTCGTAATGGAGCAGGATTGAAGTGCGGAACGCTGGAAAGGCATGACTTGCCCAAAAATTCCGACCGTTTGTTGATCAAGTGCTAGGCAATGTTTACTACGTTTGCTATTTGGAAGCTGTGAGAAAACCCTCTGTCCGAGCCGATGCGAGCGCGCACCAATTAGCGGCTGGGTACGGACGGCGCCGCAGCGGCAGCTTGGGCATTAGCCGTCGGCGGGATAGGAAGGTTCAGACGTTGGAGTTCAGCGTTGATCACAGTGGCGAACTCCTGAAACGGCTTCGCTCCATTTAGGAAGCGACCGTTGACGAAAAACGCCGGAGTGCCGGTGACCCCGAGGGAGCGTGCCTCCGCCATGTCGTCCTCCATACGCTTTTTCATTCCGGGATCGACAATGTCCTTCTCGAATCGCGCCGTGTCGAGGCCGACGTCTTTTGCGTATTGTTTCAGATCCGCCAACGCGAGCTTCTTCTGATTCGCAAAGAGCTTGTCGTGGAACTCCCAAAACTTACCTTGACGATTTGCTGCTTCGGCAGCGATCGCTGCCGGCCGAGCAAACTGGTGCATGTCGAGCGGATAATTCTTCCAGACGATGCGTACCTTGTCGCCGTAAGTCTTACGAATCTGTTCGAGAGTCGGACCGACCCTCGCGCAGAACGGTCATTGGAACTCCGAGAACTCGGCAATCGTGATTGGCGCGTCGCCAGGACCAACATACGGAGCTCCCTCGGTCTTCACCGTATAGACCTTGTCTGGATCGGGTCCTGTGGGGCGCGGCGCAGGCGCGGCGGGTTTGGTGTTGATCGAAGTAGCCAACTGGGCCATTTGCTCGTTGAGCTCGATCCGTTGTTGTCGCGTCTCGTAGAGGTTCATGCCACTGATAACCACCAATAATGCAACCCCCACCAGAATTCCGACGCGTATCAATGTATCCGAAGATTTCTTCAACGGCTGCTTTAAAGCCTCCCTCTCTGAATCGGGGGCCGGAGAGTTATGAGGTTTGTACTTTGCCATGCGGTCTATCCTTCGGTTACTAAAATTCTAGCACAGTCACACCACGCAGCCAGACGGCGGAATGTTACTTTTGATCGGCCCTCGCCTTAGGTGATACCGGCTCCTCGGCGAGCAGTTTGTCGATTTCTGCCTTTAAAGTAGCGTAGGGTACCGCTCCGGTCAGTCTGCGGACCGTCTTGATCTTCGAGCTCTTCGGATCGGTATACGCAAAAAAGAACGTAGGCGTGCCGCTCACTCCGGCCTGCTGAGCCGCGGCCATATCCCGGCGGATCGCTGTCGCCTGTCGGCCGCTGCTCAAGCATTCCTCGAATTTAGGAACGTCGAGGCCGATCGCCTGTGCATGAGGTGTTAAGGGGTCAAGCTTAGTCTGGTTCTCAAACAGCCGGTTATGCATTTCCCAATACCGTCCCTGTTCCCCGGCGCAATTGGCGGCTTCCGCTGCTTTAAACGCAAACCTGTGAATTGATTCGAGAGGCAGGTTCACGAAAACGTGTCTGAGCTTTCCGGTTGTAATGTATTCCTTCTCGATTTGACCAGCAGTCTCACGGACATGCCTGCCGCAGAACGGGCACTGATAGTCTGAGAACTCGACTAGCGTCAGTTTGGCCGTGGCCACGCCCTGGGCTGGGCTGTTGCTCACATCGAGCACGACATTTTGCGGCGGGCCTGCCGGTGTCCGGCTTATTAACAAAGCTTTGATCTCCTGAAGATCCTTCTGAATGTCCTTCACAGTTTGGCCGAGCGCGCGGATTTCCTTCTGCAGATCCTCTGTCGATGGTTGCTGAGCATGCAACGGTAGCGCGCAAAGCAGAACGAATAAAGGCAGTCCCAGCAACAGATTGAGTCGTCGGTTTAACTTAAAAGGATCGTTACTTTTGAATGCTCTGCATAACCGTATCATTGTTCTATTCCTTTCATGGTTCTTAAGGGATACCAAGCGAAATCGCGACAGCAATCCGAGGGCTTGGCCTCGCGTCCGGATTACTTGGTTCTGCGATGTTCACTGGGAATCGGAAAAAGAGGAGGCCCGCTGCCGGGCCTCCTGAAGGGGCCGTTATGCCCTTAGGTTCTAGAGCCGCAGGAACTTCGGGACAAGTCCCGAAGGTCCCTTGAGTCCTACGGCTTAGGTTTTACGTCGACGCTATCACTTCCGGAGCCGACGCCACCCGCCACCACGGAGAAAGTGAAAGTAGCGGTGGGATCCGGCGGACTATACCCTTTCAACGTGGTCGGATCGTACTTGATCCCCAGGATGTAGTCGCCGGCCGGCACATTCGCAATGGTCACAACACTCCCATCTGCGCTTATCGTCACCGTGCCAACATTCAGTTTGGTGCAGTCCAGGCTGTAGAGCACGACCTGGGCTTGGTGCACCCCGAGGAGTCGTGTCCACGTACCATCTGACTGTGTAACGACGATACTTCCTGTCGCATCCAAATGTACTCCATCGTAGAGGAATAGAACTCCCGGGCTTACGGAATTGATCACACCTCCTTTCGTCCCGTAGAGCAACTCATTCAAATCGGCCGCTGTGCCGTTTGCGAAATCTGAGCAGGTCGTCGCAGTTGGTGCGATCTGCGTGTCAGCCGGGCAGGAGCCGACGTTGACGCAGCCGGTTGTCGGGTTGCACGAATCGGCTGTACACACGTTTCCATCGTCGCAGTTGAGCGGGGTGCCTGGATTACAGGTCCCGTTGCCGCACACTTCGGTGCCGTTGCACACCGTTCCGTCAGCGCAACTGGTGCCGTTGGGCTCGTTGTTGGTCTGACATGTGCCTGTGGAGTTACACGTGTCGGGATTGTCGCAGGCAGTATCCGTTGAGCTGCCGCACGCAGTGCCGGCGGGCTCGAAGCCGTCGGCCGGACAACTTCCCGCTCCATCGCAGTTCTCGGGCACGTCGCACGCCCCCGTATCCGCGCGGCATTCCGTCGTGGTCGGCTCGTTGTTGTCATTCGCACATTGCCCGGTGGCGTTGCACGTGTCCGGGTTATCGCACACGGTGTCGGTTGTGTCGCCGCACTGTGTGCCTGCGGGCTCGAAGCCGTCCGCCGGACAACTGCCCGCGCCGTCGCAGTTCTCCGCCACGTCGCAATCACCCGCGTCCGCACGACAGACCGTCGTGCTCGGTTCATTGTTAGTCTGACACACGCCGTTCGAGTCACAGGTGTCGGGGTTATCGCAGACTGTGTCTGATGAACTGCCGCACGCCGCTCCCGTGTTGGCCGTGTTAGAGCAGCCAGTCGCTGCATTACAGGTATCGGTCGTGCATTCGTTGCTGTCGTCGCACGCCGAATCGTTCGTGGTGTGAGAGCATGTTCCATTGGTGCCGACGACCTCGCATGTATCAGTTGTACATGCAATCCCGTCGTCGCAGTCTGCGGCGGTGCTGCAACCAGTGTGCAGTCCCGTGATGTCGATGCTGCTACAGTTGCACTTCGAACCCGTTCCGGGATCCGTATCCAGTGCACCCGTGCATACACCGCCTGCGCTTTGCTTCCAGCTCGTACAGGAACTCACGTCCGCAGTTCCGTCGTTGTCGGAATCGTTGCACAGGATGTCAACCGTGAACGTAAAGGTGGTAAAGAGGCACGTGCCGCCGCCGCCGCCGGTACACGGGCCGGTGACTTTGTTTCCACACGGGTCCGTGTTCTGAGCGTAGACGTCACCGCAAGAGTTGGAGTCGGCGTTGTAGTAGGGACCACCTTGCTGTTGGCAAACGGTGCTGGTACCAGTCGGGTGGAGAAAGTCGCGATAGCAGTTGGCTCCGGTGGGATCGCTCTGCGCGGAATTACCCTGCTGGTTGATCCAGATGCCGACGTTATACCTGTCTGGACCCGATTCAATCGTAGCCTCGATCGTCACGGTGATAGGGGTCGTACTGGTTGGGTCACAAGAGGTTGGTCCGCTAATCAACTTGTAGGAACCGATTCGGACATCGTTGGCGGTGCAGGATGGGTTGCCGCCAATCTCTTCCTTGATGCAGGCAGTGCCTGAGACTTGCGCCGCTGCTTGCTGGACGGCGAAAAGTAAGCCGACTACCAACAGCATCATCATCGCCCCGTATCGAACCGCGCCGGCTCGATACAGGCTGGTACAGCAGCATCTCAGTTTTTTGAGCTTGGTACTCATGGTCTGATCCTTTCAGCAGAGACAGTCTGGGTGACTGTCGTGGGTTGAGGCCTTCTGAAAAGTTGTCGCGTGTAGCTTTGGGAGGCTTGCAAATGTGGAATGCAACCTTGTCTGGCTAGACACTCGCAGCTTCGTTATAAGACAGCCCGCCTCATCCAAAACGAATGAGACTAACGGAAGGCCGGGATCAGCGGGCTGCCTTTTTTCAGGGTGGTTTCCAGTCGAACGCAGAACCTCTAAAAGAGGTTGGTCTTCCGGAACAAAGAGACGAACTATCGAGAGGGTGTCTGGGCACACTATCGAATAGTGACGTTCTCGGAATGAATTAGTTCTATCAATCGAACGGTGGTCTGACAGCAGCATTGAATCTTTGAACATTGCTGCGTGGCGGCAATTGCTAAGGTTGTTGCACACCCTCGCGACCGCTCGACTTGAAATCTTGTATCGACCAGCGGTGATTATTGGGGCTGGCGAGACTCGCAGTTGAGGTATGCGAGTAGAGACACTTGTGTCTGATACTTTCATAAAGCTATTTAAAAAGAGCGGGAGAATTTCTGGGTGCCGATGGCAGAGGCTGAGGCTGGTTGGGATTAGCCGTCCGCCGCACGGACGCGAAGGAATACTCCGAGATGTCAATGCCGGCTCCGACTGAGTCGGAGTCAGGAATAAAAAGGGAAGCTAGAGTATTCCGGTTGACGGTGGCCCACAAGGGCGTTGAGTGCCAATTTTCGTGGCAGGACTAAATACTTTTTAAGGAGGGTGAGACGCGAGATTGTGCCAGCACCAAATTGCCAGCTAAGGTGTTTCGCCGCACTTATGTCCTTTTGTGCCTCTTCGTGGCTTTATTCAGGCATCTTTGCAAGCTTGTTTGCAAAGGCGTAGACGACAAGCTCGAGGCGATCGGTGACGCCGAGCTTTGAATAGATCGAACTGAGATGGTGAGTGACTGTCGTTGGACTTATGAAGAGTCGTTCTGCGATTTGGCGATTCTTGAGACCTTCCGTGATCAATGCAATGACTTGTCGCTCTCGCTCTGTAAGGGACGAGATTCTCTTTCGCTGAGGATCGAGCGACTCTTTATCTCTGCTCGAAAGTTGCCACAGCAGATTACCGAGAGTCAGACGATCGAGCCACACTTCACCTTTGTAAACTTTCTCGATCGCTTTGAGCAGCAGGTCAGCGGCGTCCTCCTTCAACACGACACCCATCGCACCGAGTTGAGCTGCCTTCTGGTGTGTTTCAGAATCGCGGAGAGCCGTCAGCGCCAGCACGCGCGCGTTCTTCGCAACCTCACGCAACTGAGGAATGAAGGAGAGTGCACTGTAACCACCCAGCTCGAGATTCAGGACTATTAGGTCTGACGGTTCGTGAGCAATCACCTCCAGCGCTTCGGAACGTGTGCCGGCCATTGCGACAACCTTCATTCCCTGATGGTTCTCGAGGAGCATACGAAGGCCTTCACGGACGACGAGTTGATCGTCAACGATCACAATGCGTATTTTTTGAGGAGCTGGCTCCATACCTTTAACGCGTAGCCAGGTGAGGCTAGGGTTCGATCGATTCTCAGTTCTGATTATGAACAGGCTGCGAGTGCCCGGCAATGGAGGTCATTGCCCATTTTCTCTGGCAGTTATCTGGTGTATAGGCGGCGCGGGAATGGCATGATCCTGCCTCTCGGCGCCCTATTTTGGAGTGAGTTTTAAGCGGCTTAAAACTCACTCCGGCATTTTGGCGAGGCCGTGGCGGAAGGCGTAGATGATGAGTTCGAGACGGTCTGAGACCTCGAGCTTTGAGAAAACCGAGCTGAGGTGGTGAGTTACCGTCGTCTCGCTGATGAATAATCTCTCGCCGACTTGCTTGTTCTTGAGTCCTTCCCCGATCAGCCCGATGACTTCGCGCTCCCGATCCGTCAGCGACTCAATCTTCGCGATCTCAGGATCGACCATCGCCGGCTTGTTGAATTCCTGGATCATGCTTCCCATCATCGACCGCTCGATCCAAACCTCACCGTCGTTCACTTTCATGATCGCTTTCAGAAGCTGATCCGCGGCGTGCTCCTTCAACACGATGCCCATCGCGCCGCGCCGGATCGCGCGACGATGTGCATCCGGGTTTTGCACGCCCGTCAAAACGAGCACACGCGAGGCCGGACTCGCCTGGCACAGCTCCGGCAGAAACGACAATCCATCTTCATCGCCAAGCACGAGATCTAGAATGATCACGTCCGGACGTTCGCTGGCGGCTCGTTCGAGCGCCTCAGTCTTGTTGCCGGCCTGGGCCACGACCTGCATGCGCTGATCGTGTTCGATCAACATGCGCAGACCACTCCGGATCACTACGTGATCGTCAACTATCATGATTGTAATAGGTCGCGTCGTGGTCATAGTCATGTGAGCTCCAAGTCTTACAGCGGTATTCCTACGCTGACAACAGTGTAATCCTTCTCGTCGACAAACACCTGCGTGTCGCCTCCGAGAGAAGCTGCGCGTTCGGCGATCGAATGAGGCCTGAACGATCGTACGCCGTCATGTCCCTCGACTCGCTCGACTTCAGCATTTGGACCAGTGCGAGGCCGGCTGTTCTTGATCTGCAACTGTAGCGAAGTCTCTTTACACGATATCTCAACCCGCGCGTCGCGACAAAAAGCATGGCGCCTGATGTTGCTCAAACCCTCGGCGACAATCTGAAACAACTCGGCTGCAAGCCGGTCATTGACCTTCACCTTGCCAGACGCCTCAACGTCTACCTTGATACCTGTTACCACCGAGAAGCGGTCCGCGTATCGTTGAATCGCCGGCAATAAAATGTCGCCTCGCTCTTCACTCGCCCTCAGGCCCCAGACGAAATGTCGCAGCTCGGCGAGTTCGTGATTCGTCAACTCGAGCAGCTCCTGCACGTTCGCGCGAATATTCGACTGGCCGGCCTCCAGCTTCTGGTCGAGCGCTGATAAGCCAAACTGCAATCCGAGGTAAGGTTGAATCACGCTGTCGTGAATATCATGTGCGATGCGACGCCGTTCCTGCTCCGCGGCGTCGGAAGCGAGATTGTCGATGAGCCTGATGTTCTCCATCACGGGTGTTACGTGGTCCATTAACTGCAACATGAAATCCATGTCGGAACTATCGAACCTGTGTGGTCCATCGATCGTGTAAAGCCGGCCTACAGCCTGGTGACGGTAATAAATCGGCACCGACAAATATCTCTGCGCATCGAGCATGCCCGCGAGTTTGTCGGCGCTGCGCGAGCTTGATTCGGAGAACTGCCGGTTCTTCACATCGAACAGACGCGTGGTTGAGGAACGCTTGTTACGACGGTAGACGACTGCGTAATCGAGCGATGGTGAAAGAAACTGCGCGGCGGCTTCGCGGCCGAGTTCCGGCGGCGCCGAGCGGCTCGCATAGGTGCCCCGCGCCACGCGATACATCTGATAGCTTTCATCGTTACCCGATTTGCCTGGAATCACCAGCAAACATGCTTCCGCGTCGTAGAATGCGCGAACGCTCTCGAGGATCTGCTTGATGGTCCGGTCGATTCCAAAGCGAGGATTGGAAAAGATCGTCACCTCTTTCAGCAGCTTCAAACGATTTTTGAGTTGAGTGTGATATCCACCCCAGCGCGCGATGATGTAGCCAAAGATCAACAGGCCGATGGGCGCCAGCATCAATACATTCATATCCAACGGCCGGTCAACGGGCGCGTTGAGTGAGCCAATGATCGTATAGATTGCTGCGGAAGCGAGTGTCAAACGCAATCCGTCGCTGAGTCCCCAACTAAACGACGCAACTATGATCGCGAAGAAGCAGAAATAATAGAAGATGTTATTGGAATTTGTTGTGAAAGCGATCAGCGGCAGGTACCACAGCAGATCGAGCCAGGGGATCAGTCTATGGGCGACGACCGGATTGCGGCGAACTGACAGGTGATAGACCAACAAGCCATACAGCGCATACAGCGCTAGAGTGACGTAGGTCGGCATGACCATGTGAGGCGGCTCGATCAGAAGAATGAGCAGTGCGGAAGTCGCGAGGACGACACGCATGCCGGCGATCAGTCGAAGATCGATCCACTGTTCTGACAGTGGGTCGCGAGTTCTTGCTTTTACCGATTCCTGATTCAAATGATTTCAATTCTTCCTCTGCGTCCCTCTGCGCCTCTGCGGTGAGATCAGTTTTACCGCAGAGGCGCAGAGGGACGCAGAGGTACGCAGAGAAAAACTTACAAAGTTTCGCCCTTCAACTTCTGTAACGCAGCCCACGTGCGCTCGGCTTCGGCGCCGAAGAGTATGACTTCGTTCTGGCGTTCATCAAGGTCGAGTCCCAGGCGCGTTTTCACGTCCCCTTCGCCCTGGCGAAAGTGAGCGCTCGTAATGTGATCGACATGGACCATGAAGATGCCGCCTTCGGGGTGGGCGAACTCGATAAATTTCATAGTGGTGCTTCCTCGAAAGATGTGGACGCGCGACAGAACCGGCTAGCGTCCGTAAGTTCTCGGTGACGGTTTCCCAACGTGGATGTGAGGTCCGGTTGCAACGCCCGGAATAGGACCGCGAAAAACCAGATACGGAATTGACTCGGCACGCAGAAACGCAACCAGTGCGCGGCCCTCCGCGCTGTCCGGATGCAGATTTACGTCCATGCCATTCCGGTGGTCCAATCCCCAGCGCGTGTGTAGATCGGACTGTCCAAAGGCCGACAGTGGTAACGGTTTATTGAACTTGTTGAAAAAGAAATCCTTGACCTTGGTTGCCTCTGCGAGGCTCCACTTGCCCGCGGGCGCAACAGGTCCGGAACTCTCCGATTCGCCGGGCGGTTTCGGATGCTCGATTCGAGCTACTCGCGCACGATCGAGAAACGTCGTCATATTGCCGCGCTTGTACCAGTAACCGTCACGACTCTCGCTTACCTCGTCCACCAGCAATGGAGCACCACCGACAAGAACGATCGTCACCGGCAATCGTTCGTCCTCGGGCGCTTCAGTTGTTTTGGTTTCAGCAGACTCCGCGGGCTTCTTTGCTTCCGACGGCGTCTGCGCGTAGGCACACGAAAAACCGGCAACTAAGATAATGAGGCAGTAGAGGGGCGTTCGCAGGGGCATTACGTCTTCGGTGCGAAATAACCTACACGAGTATGCGGTCGATAAGCCGGATTCGAGGTCTCCACGCGCACGCGACGGAACGTACCGTCCCGCGCTTTGTTCAAAGGCGTGAAGTAGAGCGCGTATTGATGCCGGAGCTCGTCAGCCACTTCGGCATACGTGGATTCGAGCGCGTCAAACGTACGGGGTTTGTAGAGCCGGCCGCCAGTCGCCTGCGCGAGTTGCTCCAGGTTTTCTTCGCTCTGGTCCAACACTTTCAAACCCAATCGCAAGTCGTCGATTCGTAGTTGATTGAAGCGCACGGCAGCGTCGGTTCCGCCCAGCAGCGTGTCAAGCTCGGCACGTTTACTCGCGCGGGAGATCTCCGTGTTGCTGACGATGTAAACCACGACCTGTGCGCGAATCAGGGCTTGCAACGCTCCCTCGAGCGTCGACGTTCCGCGACCATTGTCGATTCCGTCAGACAGAACAATCACTGCGCGTCGCGACTTATTTTCGCCGCCGAACTGTTCTTTGGCAGCGAGCGCCAGGGCATCGTTGAAACGAGTGAACATTCCTGGCTCGATGCGATTCAAAGCGCGTTGGAATTGGAAACGACTCTTGGTCCAGTCTTGCAGAAGTTCGATGCGATCGTCGAACTTGATCAGGCTGATCCGATCGTCGGCTTCGAGACGCGCGGCGAATCCCTGTGCGGCGCGGCGAAAGTCGTCGAGATTGTTTGCTACTGACGACGACGCGTCAACCATCAGCACGACGTCGACGGGCACTTGTCGCAGTGCGAGGTCAGATAGTGGTTGCAGACTGTTGTCTTCGAAGACGCGAAAGTCGTTTCGCGTTAAATCGTTCACCAATCGTCCGTTGGAGTCGCGAACAGTGACGGGAAACATGACCTCGGTCGTGTCGACGGAAACGACGTCGCCCGGACTGACTTCCTGCTCGGGTGGTTTCTTCAAACGTGGGACTGGAGGCGGAGGTCCCATTGTTTCAAGCGAATCTTGTGCGGGTGTGGCGCTTGGTTTCGCGGCAGCTTTCGGTTTAGGCGTGGTTCGACGCTGTTGAGTCTTGCGTTGTCCATGCGCCATAAACAGAAAGGACAACGATAACACTATACAAATAAGTACTCTCATACATTTTTGTACACAGATTACACAGATTACTTATCTTCACCCATCGCAGCCTTCATCGCTGTGAGAACTTTTTCGCTCACGCGCTTTTTCCGCAGCGTGTCTAACTTGTCCTTGGCCAGGTCAAAGTCCACTGGCGACTGTTCGATGCGGCGAATAATCGTGCCTTCCGAAAAACCGGCTTCCACCAATTCCACAATCGAATCGTTTGTCAGGCTCTTCGTCTTTTCGAGCTTTGCTGAACCGCCGCCCGTTCCGCCCGGTTCAGTCGGTGGTCTCAGGATGCGCACCGTGGCGCTGCCGGTTAATTCACTGTCGCCGGTCGCGGAACCATTCCCGGTGCGCGTGCTATTGCGTTGTCGCGTACCCGAACTCGAACCGAAAATGTTTGTTTCTGCGCCGTCCTTCGAATCCTTCGATCCGCCGCTCTTTGGATCAGCCTTCGAGTTGAAGAATGGATCGTTGTCCCATCCATCGCTACCACCATCAACTGCGACTTCCTGTCCATCCTGACGAGCCAACATCGCAATGATGATGTTCTCGCTGACGCCCTGTCGTTTGAGCTGAATCATGCGATCCGACGAAAGATCGAAATTCGGCGGTCTCGACGCAATGATCAAGACGATCGTCTTTTCTTTGAAGCCGGCTTTGACGAGTTTGACGACCTCGGCGTTAGTCAGCGGTCCTTCGTTCTGTTTTGTTTGCGCACTCACACCGACGGCGCAACCGATCAATAAACAGAAGACGATTAGAGTTGTGGGGAAGAAAGATCTCATCGCGCACCCCCTAGCGTTGCTGCGGATCCGGCACGTCGTTTTCTGCACCTGGTTGCCGGCCCGTCAGTCCGTAGCGTTTTCCGATCGTTTTAACGTAGTCGCGCGTCTCTCTATAAGGAGGGACGTTACGACCATACTTGAGCACCGCGCCTTCGCCGGCATTATAACTCGCCAGCACCAAATCGACTTTTCCGCCGAACATGTCCATCAGCTCGCGCATGTATTGCGTCCCGCCCCTGATGTTTTCAGCCGCATCAAAAGGCCTCCGGACGCCCAACCGCCGGGCTGTTCCCGGCATTAGCTGCATCAACCCCATCGCCCCTTTTGGACTGACCGCGCGCGTACGGAAACGCGATTCTTTCTCAATTACTAAAAAGACTAAATAGGGGTCGATTCCGAAACGCTGGCCATTGGCCCGAATTAGTTGGTCAAGAACCGGGCTACCGGACGTCCAGCCGCTGTTCCGGCGTGCCTCGGGGGAACCTGGAACCTCGTATTCGATGCGAGCTATCCGTTCTTTGGCCAGGAAAATCGAGACGTTATTCCGGTTGTACCAGGCGCCATCCGGTGCTTCCTGGACTTCGTCCACCCGGAATTTGGCTCCGTCGACGAGGTGAATCCAAATGGGTTGATTCGCCGGTTTTGCAGGTTGGGAAGCGACAGTTTTGGCAGTCTTCGTAGCCTCTGGGGGGTCAGGCTTCGGCTGCTCGTAGATGGGCTTAAATGATTTGACGTGTTGAGAGATTCGCTGAGTGATATTGCCTTTGCGATACCAGACTTCGTCGCCCTGTTTCCAATACTCATCCACCTGGAAAACGTAACCGTCATCAAGTGTGATGGTATGTCCGGTGACTTTCGGAGTAGGAGTGGGCTGCTGCTTCTGCGCGTTAACGGCAATCGCGGACAGCGAACACAAAAAGAGAGCTATCGTAATCTGTTTCCACTGTCCGCACATTACTCGTTCAAATCTCAATTCTTCTCTCTGCGGCCCTCTGCGGCCCTCTGCGCCT
>JBIOUJ010000084.1:0-10461 GCA_044867025.1 Pyrinomonadaceae bacterium
GCAAATCTGCGGCTAAAAATCTAATCCCACTTACCGGCTTTCTGTAGTTTTCTGATCTTGCGTTTGACGATTTCGCGTTTGATTGTGCTCATCTTGTCGAGAAACACAATTCCATCGCAGTGATCGGTTTCATGAAGCATGCAGCGCGCAGTGAGTTCCATGCCGTCCAACTCGAACCACTCGCCCTTCACATCCTGCGCACGCACGATAGCTCGCAGGCTGCGTTCGACGGGAGTGAAAATTCCGGGAAACGACAAACACCCTTCTTCGCCGTTCTGATTTCCTTCGACGTTTAGGACTTCAGGATTGATCAGCACGACACGCTGCTTCGGATCTTTTCCACCCGAGCAGTCCATGACGAAGAGTCTCTTCGGTACACCAACCTGCACTGCGGCCAGGCCCACGCCGGGCGCGTCATACATCGTCTCAAACATGTTGCTGACGAGCTTTGCGAGGTCGTCGTCAAATTCTGTTACCGGATCTGCGGGTGTGTCGAGCACCGGAGCCGGCCACTTAACAATTTCGAGTAACGCCATAACGTTTCTGATTCTACGCTTTTGTGCCCTTTTGTGGCTAATAACCTCTCAGTTGCTCGCGATAGCCGTCGAAGTTGCGCTTCATCTCGCCGAGACTGTCGCCGCCAAACTTCTCGCGCATCGCCTTGGCAAGCACCAGCGCCACCATCGACTCGCCAATCACTCCCGCCGCCGGTACTGCTGTCACATCGGAACGTTCGAATGCAGCCGCTTCTTCTTCTTTCGTGTCGATGTCGACCGAACGGAGCGCGCGTCGCAGTGTCGAAAGCGGCTTTAGATGACCGCGCACGCGGATCTGTTCGCCGTTGGTGATGCCGCCTTCGAGACCGCCGGCGCGATTCGTTTCGCGGATAAATTCGCGCGTTTCGGCGTTGTACGCGATCTCATCGTGTACTTCAGAGCCCGGCAGGCTGCTCGCTTCAGCGCCTGCTCCGATTGCGACTGCTTTGACTGCGGGTATAGACATGACGGCTTGTGCGAGAAGACCGTCGAGCTTGAGATCCCAGGAGGTGTGTGAACCCAATCCGGGTACGACACCGCGTGCGGCGACTTCGAAGACGCCGCCAAGCGTGTCGCCTTTCTTACGCACCTCGTCGATGAGCTCGATCATGCGTTGTTGCGCGTGCGTGTCCGCGCAGTGCAATGGTGCGTCGTCGTCGATGGCTGCGATCTGTTCCCAGGTTAATTCGAGAGGCGTGTCGGGGATGCCGCCGAGCTGGATCACGTGACTGCGAACTTCAACGCCGAAGACTGTCAGCAGTTGTTTGGCGAGCGCGCCGCAGGCGACGCGTGCGGTTGTTTCGCGCGCTGAGGCACGTTCGAGGATGTTGCGGAGATCGCGGACGTCGTATTTCAGGCCGCCGGGTAGATCGGCATGGCCGGGGCGTGGGCGTTTCAGGCGGCGTGATTTTTCGGGCGCGATCTCGCGCGGGTCGGCGGCCATGACGTCGGTCCAGTTGGGCCAGTCTTTGTTCTCGATCATCAGGGTGAGTGGTGAGCCGAGGGTGAGACCGTGTCTGACGCCTGTGAGTATCTCGGCGTGGTCCTTCTCGATCTTCATCCGCCCGCCGCGCCCATAGCCGAGCTGGCGACGCCGCAACTCGTTATCAATAAAGCTCTGCTCCACCGGCAACCCGGCAGGCAGACCCTCCACGATCGCCACCAGCGATCGTCCGTGTGATTCTCCGGCTGTAGTGAACTTCAGCATAATAGTTTCTTCTCTGCGTACCTCTGCGTATCTCTGCGCCTCTGCGGTTAAGAAGCTTTTTCACCGCAGAGGCGCAGAGGACGCAGAGATACGCAGAGGAAGAATTTCACTCCTCTAACCGCAATACCCTACGATGAATTCCAGTCCTTAACACCTCAACGTTGAAATTTATTAGCAGACCTACCTGCCAACCTCCAAGCTTGAGGTATGTCAGCAATTGCGCTTCGTGGATTGGTGTTAGAGCTTCGACCGATTTTATTTCAACAACAACCGCATCTCCCACGAGCAAATCCAACCGATAAGTGCAATCCAATCGAATGCCCTTATAAATCACGGGCAATGGCCATTCACGCTTAAATGGGATCTTTTTTAGACACAATTCACGCGTGAGACATTTAACGTATGCCGATTCTAATAGCCCTGGGCCGAGATGGCGATGTACTTCAATCGCCGCACCAATAATTTCCCTTGTGAGGACGTTAACATGGGCGAACATGTTAGGGATTCCTTTCTCTTAAATATCAATTTACACGAGTAGTTCCTCTGAGAAGATATTTCCGCGGCCGAGGATTCCGTTTGGATCGAATGCCTTTTTCAACCTCGCCATCTCGCGGAGTTGGGCGTCGCTGTAGAAATAGCGCAGGTATTCGCGCTTCAGTTTGCCGACACCGTGCTCGGCGGAGAGGGTGCCGCCGACGGAGGCGGCGTGTTTTAGAAATTGAACGTACAGGTCGCGCGCGTGGGAGGCTTCCGATTCGTTGCGGGGGAGGATGTTTACGTGGACGTGGTTGTCGCCGATGTGACCGAAGATCGTGTAGCGCAAGCCGCTCGCTTGTAATGTTTCCTTGTACAGGCGAAACAACCCCGGGAAGGCGTCGTCAGAGACGGCCATGTCGGTCGAGACTTTCCGCTGGTTGTAGCGCGCAAACCATTCGTTCATTAAGACGGGTAGCTGATGCCGGAATTCACGTAATCGCGCCTGGTCCTGTTCGTTGCTCGCAAACCACGAATCGGGAAATGCGTGATGCTGGTCCAACAAAGCCAGCCAATCGTTTTGCACGCTGTCTTCCGTGGCGGCGGTTGTCTCCTGTTCGAAAAAGATCGCTCCGACGGCTTCTGAAGGTATTTCCGGATACTTCTGCCGGAGAAAGCCGAGCGACTCGCGATCGAAGAACTCGAGCGCTCGTGCATCGACCCGCGTTCTTGCCTCCACGACCAGCGCGAGCACGTCTGCTTCATTCCCGAAAAACACGACTCCGCTCAGCAAACCTTCGGGTTTTGGCAGCAAACGCGCCTCGATTTCGCAGATCACGCCGAGTGTGCCTTCGCTACCGATAAAAAGATCGACGGCGTCCATCCCGGGCGCGACGAAATAGCCGGATGCATTCTTCCGCGTCGCCGGCATGTGATAACTCGGCAACAGTGCATTGATGGAGCCGACCCGAATCTGTCCGTCTGAATCGGCACGCACGTCGCCGCGCCGCAGGTCAACGATCTCGCCCGAAGCGAGCACGATTTTCAATCGCCTGATGTAATTGCGTGTTGGTCCATACTTGTACGTGCGCGCTCCGGAAGCGTTGGTCGCGACAGTGCCGCCGATAAAGCAGCCGCGCTCGGTCGGATCGGGCGGGTAAAGCAATCCCTCCTGGTCCACTGCACGTTGCAGATCCGACAGAAACACACCGGGTTCAACGACTGCATACCCGCCGCTGTCTTCATGATCGATGCTCTTGATTCGGTTCAGCCTGTCCGTCGCGAGAACGATCCCGCCAAACGCGACGCGTCCACCCACCGTGCCCGTCCCCGCACCCGAAACCGTGACCGGCGTTCGCTCTCGATTCGCGCTCGCGACGATCTCCGCAACCTCTTCGACGCTCTCGGGAAACACGACGCGGTCCGCGTGCCCCTCACGGATAAAACTCGCATCGGAAAGGTAGGACTGAATCTCGTCAGGGCTCGTCTTGATTTGCATTATGTCAGTTGGAGTTCGCGCTCGCGCAGGACTTTGATCCGATCGCGCAACTCCGCCGCCCGCTCAAATTCAAAGCGTTTCGCGGACGCTCGCATCTCCACCTCCAACCGCGCAATCGTCGCTTCGATCTTCGCGGGCGAGTAGTCTTCAATCTCGTCAACCTCGACCGGAACTTTGAAGTAGTCAGCCTCCGACGCCGTAATCAACGTCGCTTCAATCGGCTTCACGATCGTCTGCGGCGTGATCCCGTTCTCGCGGTTGAACTGTGCCTGAATCGCGCGCCGTCGTTGCGTCTCGTCGATGGCCCGCTTCATGGAATC
This sequence comes from Pyrinomonadaceae bacterium, assembly GCA_044867025.1. Lineage (GTDB taxonomy): Bacteria > Acidobacteriota > Blastocatellia > Pyrinomonadales > Pyrinomonadaceae > PSRF01. Next base: position 4,036 of record JBIOUJ010000084.1, read on the forward strand.
CGTAATCCGATCCGCATAAAGAATGGCCTTGCCTTTAGCGTTGCGCGCCGTGCGCCCGATCGTCTGTATCAAAGATTGTTCTGACCGCAAAAACCCTTCTTTGTCCGCATCGAGAATCGCTACCAGAGACACTTCCGGCAGGTCGAGTCCTTCGCGCAGAAGATTGATGCCGACGAGCACGTCGAACTCGCCGCGCCGCAAATCTCGCAGAATCTTGATCCGTTCCAACGTCTCGATATCCGAATGAAGATAGCGAACGCGTATGTCGACCTCTGTAAAGTACTCGGTGAGATCCTCTGCCATTCGCTTCGTAAGCGTCGTGACGAGCACCCGCTCGCGCCGATCGGCGCGCTGGCGGCATTCCTCCAAAAGATGATCGATTTGTCCCTTGACCGGATGCACTTCCACTTCCGGATCCATCAATCCCGTCGGCCGGATGATCTGCTCGATCACTTCGCCACTCGCCTTCGTCAGCTCGTATGGACCAGGCGTCGCCGAAACATAGATCGTCTGCCCGATGCGTGATTCAAACTCGTGAAAGTTCAGCGGCCGGTTATCGAGCGCTGACGGCAATCGAAATCCATACTCCACGAGAGTGCGCTTGCGTGACTGGTCGCCTTCAAACATTCCACGCACCTGCGGAATTGACTGGTGCGACTCATCGATGACGATCAGCGTGTCGCGAGGCAGGTAATCCAGCAGTGTTGGCGGCGGCTCACCGGCTTTTTTTCCCGTCAGGTGTCTCGAGTAGTTTTCGATACCGCGGCAGAAGCCCATCTCTTTGATCATTTCGAGATCGAACATCGTGCGCTGATGCAGACGTTGCGCTTCAACCAGCTTGCCCTCGTCGATCAACTTCGGCTCCCACCACTCGAGCTCTTCTCGAATCGTCTTGATAGCTCGCTTGATCGTCGGCCGCGACATCACGTAGTGCGTCTTCGGATAGATCGGCACGCGGGACGTGTGTTTCTCGATCACTTCGCCCAGCAGCGGATCGATCGTCGAGATGGAGTCGATCTCGTCACCCCACAACTCGATGCGATACGCGCGATCCTGGTAACTCGGAAAAATCTCGACGACGTCGCCACGCACTCGAAACGTGCCGCGCTGGAAGTTGATGTCTGAACGTTCGTATTGCAGTTCGACCAGGCGCTGCAATAGGACGTCGCGCGACATGCGCCCGCCCGGTTCGACGAAGAAAAGCAAACCGTAGTAAGCGTCGGGATCGCCGAGACCGTAGATACACGAAACACTCGCGACCACGATCACATCGCGACGTTCGAATAGCGCGCGCGTTGCAGACATGCGCAGGCGATCGATCTCTTCGTTAACGATCGCTTCCTTTTCGATGTAGACGTCGGCGGCGGGGACGTAGGCTTCGGGTTGATAGTAGTCGTAGTAAGAAACGAAATACTCGACGGCGTTCTCCGGAAAGAGCGTGCGAAATTCCTGGAAGAGTTGGGCCGCGAGGGTCTTGTTGTGCGCGAGCACGAGCGTCGAACGTTGCGTGCGCTCGATGACGCTGGCGATCGTGAACGTTTTGCCGCTGCCGGTGATTCCTAAAAGCACCTGGTCTTTGGCGCCGTCGTTGAGACCTCTGACGAGGGCATCGATTGCCGCAGGCTGATCGCCTTTCGGGCTGTACTCGGATTGAAGTTTGAAACGCATGGGTCAAGTAATACTAATTGATGCCGCAAAGAGGCACAAAAGAAGACACAAAGTTATGAGGTGAGTTGAGTGACGGCGTCGGCTGCGGCTGACTGGAGTTCGGGTGGAAGTGAAGGATTGAGGGAGAGGCGCTGGAGCGTTTCAGCAACTTGAGGCTCGCCGCTTGAAGCGAGGAGACGAATAACGGCGAGACTTAAATCAAGGCTGGGGTGTTTCTCGATCACGCTGCTTAGTGGTTCGACCACGCCGGCCTTGGCAACAAGAAACAACAATGAGAATGCGCCGTAGCAGCTTTCGTGGTTCTCAGCCATCAGGTCGTCGATGGCTTCGTAAAGCAAACCGGAGTCAGCGAGCGCGCTTCCGATTCTGCGGCGCTCCTCGGGTGTTCCGTCGCGCAGAGCGTTATTGACGAGCGTCGCCGCCTGATCCGGATCCATCTCGTAGAGATCGCGCACGGCTTTCTCGCGCACTTCGGCGGATGGATCGTCCAGTAACTCCGCAATCTGTTCAAAGGGGCTGTGAGGATTTCGGCGTCGTCGTACCAACTCTTCCGCCGCACGTCGTAACGTAGCGATGTCATTGCTCCAACGCTCGTCTTCCGCGCGTCGGGGCGCGGGTTTCTTTATGTGTTTCAAGCTTTTCGCACAATACCAACCTAAAGGTTGAACTCTGAACCAACCTAAACGTTGAACTCTGAACCCTCGCCCGCAGTTCCTGACGCATGCGCGGCCAGTGTGAGTGGCCCGCCTGGAACCTCGAAGAAAGGCTCACTGTCAGCGACGACCTCCGCCTCTTTCGGCGTGGCCGCGCGTAACAATTGAAACCTGGTCAACACCAAACGACTGACTGAAAATCCCGTGCTGTTATCCAGTACACACAACTGCTCCGCAACCACGCGCTGCGACACTCGTTCGAGCGCGGCTTCCAACTCTCGTCCCGCTGTCGCCGCATCGTCGGCGATGATCATCTCAAAATCCTGACCGCCGCTGACGCGACGTCTCGAGTGGTTCTGAAGCAAAACACCAGCTTCTTTGTGAATGCGTCCAGTGGCGACGATGACGAGATGCGACGCTTCAGTCTCAATCTCGAGATCGATGGCCCAACGTGCAAACGCCGGTGTCAGATCACCATCGCGCGTCGCCATCAAAAACGATTCGCCGCAGATGTTCGCCATCAATTGCCCGTAGCCCGTTCCCTCATTCGGTCCGACAGCAATCTCTCTTTCCGGCACTCCCATTTCGCGCAACAGGAAATGAAGCCGGCTGACAAGCCACGAGCCATCCTCGAGCAACGACGACGCCAACTGCGTCGGCGCGATTACTTCTTCGACATTCTCATCGGCCACTGGCGCGCCACACTCGCTGCACGTTGCATCGCTCACGGTAACGACGGCGAGTGCGTGTGGATTCGGCAGACGAAACAGTGCGTGACCGGTCTTCCGGCAACTGATCTGCACTTCTCTTTCGACGAGGCCCGCGTCCTCAAGACGCTGAATCGGCACGTGTTGAGACTCCGTGTGCCCTGTGAGAAGTTTGGCCGCGTAACCTTCCTCGTGTGCGTTTCGAGCGGTGCGGAGAAAAATGCGCGCGCTTTCGTCTTCGAGCTTCGAAGCGGCGAGGATTCGCTTGCTCATCGTCTCTTTGCGCAGGCTTGTGTAGAGCGAGTCGGCGTCCTGACGTTCCACAAACGTTCGAAAGCCTTGCGGCATCGAGGGCGCGCTCGTCTCCCACTCCGGAAGAGAGTCGTCGCTGTCTGCTTCGAGCAGGCTGCGAACGTCGTGGCAAAAGGCGTCGAGCTTGCGGAAGGGTTCGGGCGTGCGTGCTTCGTAAACTATTCCCGCGCGGAGAAAGGGACCGTCGTTATCGTCGTCGAAAATCAGAAAGAGAATGTAGTCCTCAAAGCAAAAGAGATCGCCGATGACATATGGCTCGCCGATGGTCGACTCTCTTGAAGACGCGAGCGAATTCTCCATCTGCTCGACGTGGTCCGCATTGAGCAAAACGTCTTCGAAGCAACGAAGACGATGCGAGCGAATGAGTGGGACCATGCCTCGCATTTGCAGATCTTTCAGCAAGCGGGTGCGGCTGTTGATGTCGACTGCATGATTCAGAGCTTTGCTTTCGAGAAATAGCATCGGGTGTTCCTCAGATGGTTTATTGCTTGACGCTGATCGTGACGGTCTCGCCGCCAGTTACCGTCGCCGGGTAACGACGCTGCCGCGCGATCCGCAGTGCCAGCGCTTCATAACTGTCCATTCCAGGTTTTGGGTTTGCGATCGACGCTTTCAACACTCGCCCGTTCTCGATCTGCATAACCACCTTGATCGGCTGAGACGACTGCTCGGGTTCTTTCGCAGCCGTGACTGCTTCCGGCGCGGTCTGCTTGTTTCGCTTCTCTTCCCTTCGTTCTGAACGATTTGTTTTGACTGAAGCGGCGACTACGGCCTTCGGCGCCTCAGCGGATGTGGCAACGGGAGCGGCATGAGGTTGACTCTGCTGCAACGGTGTGGCGGCGATCTGGTTGTTTTTGAAACCACCAGTCACGGCAATCGCGGTTGAGAGTCCAATCACTGTAACGACGGCGGCGGCGATAAGCAGTACAGAGCGTCGCTGGGCCAACACCGGTGGACCAGGCGGGAGCGCCAAAAGTTCGGATCGTCTGCCTGTGAGAGTTCTGGGCGTATTTGCAGTGGGGGGTAAAACCGGTTCGTCTTCAGATCGTGAGGTTTCGATCTGAAGAGCGCTTTCATCCCAGCAACCAAAGAGTTCCGACACCGCGCGATGCAACGAAGGATCGATGGTTCGGCGTGGACTCAATATCAGCGGGTTGAAGTTGAACGACGCGTCGGGTTGGGCCAGGGCCACACAGATCGCCTGGAGGCCCGTCAAGTCGTTCATCCGCGCGTCGATCAGCTCGCCCTTCTGAAAGAAAAACGTTGCCGGACCTTTTGAATATTCGATCAGCAGCCGCCCCGACTTCTGCTGGTGACGAAGAATTCCGACCAGATCCGATAGGGGATAGTTGCTCAGGTGTCCGGTCAAAACTACAAAACGATTGTTCATTAAAGCTCCTTAATCTCTGCGGACCTCTGCGGTCTCTGCGTTAAATGCGCTCTCAACGCAGAGTGCGCAGAGATACGCAGAGGGCCGCAGAGAAAAGCCTAAGGGCAGCCTCGCGTGAGCCGGCAGGAGAAATTGAACTCGGGGAACGTCTGCGCCAACTTCCTCGCCAGTGCCTTGTCGAGCGTCTCAAGAGTCCGGTACTCGTCCATCAGTCCGGAAGTATTCCCAAGCTCCTGGTAAGCCAAACTGAGTCCGTAATGCGCCTTTGCCATCCGCGGCGACAGCACTGTCGCCTTCTTGAAAGCATCCGCCGCATCTCGATACCGCCCGAGGCGGAAGTTCGAGAATCCCAGGCCGTAATAGATCTCAGCCACGTTCGGATTGAGCTTCGCCGCCTCCTTGAAAGCTTTGACAGCCTCGCGATCCTTCTGAACCTTCAGATATGCATGCCCCAGATTCAGGTGAACTTCTGACGACCCCGGCTCTAACTTGATTGACTGGAGGTACAGGTCGATCGCGCCCGGCGCGTCGCCAGTGTCAAACCTGTTGCGCCCGGACATGTAAAGGTCGAACGCCTGCTTTTGAATGGTAGGCGCATTGCTCACCGCCGGAGGTGCGGCTTTTGGTTTCGGTTCTTCTTTGACCAATACGGCAAATGGCTCCGCCGAAACGTCCTCGGTCTCTTTACGCAAAGCTTCAGTTGCCGGCTCGTGCGCTTTGCGCGCGGTAAACGCCGAATCGACACCTTCCGGCTCCGTCTTCGCGCGCTTCAACAACGGCGGCGGCTCACCACTGACCTCGGCTGACTCCGCCAACGAAGGAGAATTCCCCAGGTCAACCTGAAGGGCCGGTTGATCTCTAACCTCAAACTTCGCTGCTTCCGGGACGGCAGGCGCAGTAACCACGGGCTCAGCCTTAACAGGCGCCTCGACGATCTTCGCGATGTTGTCGTCGTAGTAATAGGTAACAGTCCTGTAGGTAACCTCGACGGGCTCCTGCTTCAACCGGCCGTTTTCAAACACGACCAGGCTCGTAACCATCTTGGTCCAGTTACCAAACTTGTCGAATTCGTAAGTGTAGGCTTCGCGGCTGAGGATGGATCCACGTTCGTCGCGGACGGTCATCTCGGTGATATTGCCGCGCTCGTCGTACTTGTATTCTTCCTTCCCGCCAACAGAGCCGCCTGTGGGATAGGAGGTATTCTCAATGCGATTTCCCTTGATTCCGTAGGTGGTGACCTCGACCAGTTGAGTTGGTCCTTCGACGGCGTGCCCGTCTTTGAGTTCGATCTTGGCGGTTTCGGTCTTGACTCGACGCACAGAGCCGACGAGGCCATCCTGCTCTTTCGTGCTGTCGAGGACTGTTACGGCGGGCCGGGCCGCGACGCTCATATTTTCCTGGCCGCTGGCAGGTTCAACGAGCGCCAAAAGACACACGCATAACAGAAAAGCCGGCAGAAGCTGCCTGGCAATACAATTCATCTCGACTCCTCCAGTTTCAAATAGCGTCGGGGGAACGGACTTCAAACGGAGCCCACATCTTGTGCAAACTGTGGCGCAGAATACAATAAGTGTGCTTAAAAAGCTACAGAATTACTTTAGCTTAAGAGGATTACGTGCTTGATAGGACTTGATCTAAGACAGGATTGGTGGTGTCTTAAATTCCTCTCTGCGTATCTCTGCGGTCCTCTGCGCCT
>JBIOUJ010000085.1:0-5637 GCA_044867025.1 Pyrinomonadaceae bacterium
AGATTTGATCTGCGTTCATCCGCGTAAATCTGCGGCTTACATTCAGGGTGTAAACGTGCGGCGACGGATCATGCCCGAGGAATTCATTCGCATCGCGCGTCCATCGACGATCGACTCGAAACTGATCCAATCAGGGCCCTCGGGATCGCCAATTCCAAACTTCCCGTCACCGCGTGGCACGAGTGCCTGAACACCATCCAGAAAGAGTTGGCCTTTGCGCAGCACGACGCGCGTGTCGCCGTACCAGGGGCTGTCGTTGTAATAATGCCCCGCAAATGCTTCCCAGTCCTTCTTAGTCTCAAAAGATTTCGGGCCTGTGTATTTCGCGCCCATGTACCAGTCGGCGCCGTAAAACGCTTGCGTCACTTGCTTGTTCTCACGAACAAAACCGAGCAGGAACAACTCGAAATCCGGATGCTTGACAATGAAAAGATCGGGACCACCGCGCTCCAGAACAATCCTGCGAGTGCCATGTACGAGAATGAGTTTCTCACCTTCGGCGGCGAATTCCAGTTTCTTACCATCAGGTGACGTGTAGACGCCGGCGTAATCGGCAGCGTTCTTTATTACATCCGGTGACGGCGGAGGCGCCGGCGCATCCGGGAGTGGTTTTCCTTCAAGCGACGCATTGAAAAGTTCCACCGCATACTTCGTCACTGCAACTGGTCTATAACCACGCAGATTCGCGTTGACAGACGCAAACGCACCGACTCCCGCCGTCACGTCCACATCAATTGACGAACTGAAAGCCACCATCCCGCCCGTGTGACGCAGACGCGTGTGACCTCCGATGTTGCTTATCCAAAGCCCGTATCCATACGACGCGGGTTCCCCACGAAACGGAGATTCGATCGCGGGCTTCGTAAAAAGCTCAAAAGATTCTTCTGAGATAAGTCGACCTTTCGGCAACGCGCCACGATTCGCGAGCATGCGCATGTATTTCGCCATGTCGCCGGGAGTCGAAGCGATGCTGCCGGCGGCAATGTCAACTTCGATCCATTGTGCTTCACCGAGTGGACCACGAACTGGAAAGGGACGGCCTTCAGTGAGCGGCTCATAACCCACGGCCATGAATTTGCGCAGATCGTTGGTAATGATCGGAGCGCTTGCCATCATTCCCAGCGGCGCAAGGATTCGCGCGCGCATCGCCTGGGCGAACGGACGTTTATCGAGTGCTTCGATCAGGAAGCCGAGAATGTTGTATCCGGTGTTTGAGTAAAGAAAGCGCTTACCGGGCGCGTACGCGGTCCAGAGTTCACTGAGCAACGCGTCGAGCAGCAGCGGCTCCCCGGGAAGTCCGCCCGTGTGGCTGAGAATGTGATGCGTGGTGATCGCTTCGAACCTGGAGTTGATCTTCAACCATGGCAGGTATTCGACGACCGGTTTGTTGAGATCGAGTTTTCCTTCGTCACGCAACTGCATCAGCGCCAGGGCGACAAAAGACTTCGAAACCGAGCCGATCTCAAACATCGTTTCGGGCACAACGCGCAAGCCGGCTTTCGTGTCTGCGAAGCCGTACGTCGAAGCCCTGATTAGTCCATCGCGATTCGCGAGTGCGAGCGTCATTCCCGGCGCGCCCGTCTCGCGCATGTGCCGCGCGATGTATTCGTCGAGGCGTGCAAACACCGGCTGCACCGCGGCTGACTGGGCCAATACACGTGCTGGGAAGGAGTTCAAGACAGTGACTGCCACCGCAGACTTCGTGGTTGCTGATAAGAATGTGCGACGTGAAATGTTCATATTTGTGCTTTTTTGTGGCGCTATTTAAGGCCAAGGCTTTTTGACAACTCCTGAAATCTCGCTTCCGACCGAAGGTTCTTGAACACAGGATCGATCTGCACGAATGGCAGCCAATTGAATCGTTCCTGCTGCGACTTCTCGAGCCAGTCGAGCGCGAGCTTCCGTTCGTCGATGCCGGCGTAGACCACCGCTGTTTGAAAAGGGGAGACGTATTGTTGTTTCGAGAGTTCCTGAAGCCTGCTGATTATTTTCTCTGCATCCGCTTTCTTTCCTGCCAGGCCCTGCGCATGACCCAACGCAGTGAGCGCCGCCACATTGTCTGGCTGAGACTTTAACGCCAACTTGAATTCGGCGATAGCCTCATCCAACTTTCCTTCTTCTTCCAGGACCAAACCGAGCTCGTAACGAGCGCGCCCGAAGTTCGGATCCATTTGCATGAGTTTTAAAGACTCCTGGCGAGCTTCGTCAAGCCTGCCTGCGTAATAAAGATTGCGAATGTAGTCGCTGTAGATCGTTAAAGAAAATGGTTCGAGCTCGTGCGCGGCTTTAGCTTCGACTATCGATTCGTTCGTTCTTCCGAGCGCTGCGAGATAACTCCCATACCACTGATGCGCCGTCGCATAATTCGGGTTTAGTGCAATCGCCTTCTTGAAATGTTGCTCGGCTTCCGCCCACTTCAAATGGTAACGATAAGTGATAAACGCGAGCGACGTGTGCGCCTCGGCCAAACTCTCATTGATCGACAGCGCTTTCCTCGATGCAGCTTCAGCTTTCGGAAACGACTCGTCCGCGGAAGTGACGTTGTAGACGTTCAGCAAAAGATAACAATCGGCGAGTCCTGCGTAAGCGAGCCCGTAGTCCTGGTCGCGCATGATTGCCTGACCGAAAAACTCGATCCCTTTTTGCAGTCCGTCGACAGTTCTTTTGTTCCAGTTGTAGCGGCCCTGTAGATAGAGTCGATACGCTTCAGAGTCAGGCGAATAGTTTCTCATCAACTGCGCGTGGTCCATGGCATCAGCACGGGAGCGCAATTGTTGAGACACGTCACGCGAAATCTGTTGCGGCAAGGCGACTATTTCAGAGACTTTGCGACCGTAACGCTCGCCCCAGATGTGACTGTCGTCGCGCACGTCGATAAGTTCGACACTGACCGACAGATCCTCGCCAGACTGGCTGACGCTCCCTGAAAGCAGCGCGTGAACGCCGAGCTCACGTCCGATCTTCTTCGGATCCGTTTCACGGCCTTTGTAATGAAAGACAGTGCTTCTCGATTTCACTTTCAGATTGGGGACGCGCGAGAGGTTCTCGATCAAACTCTCCGTTATACCGTCTGACAGATACTCGTTGCCGGGATTGCTATTCACGAACGGTAACACCGCAAGTGAGTTTATGTTGTTGTCAACAGGTCGCTCAATTCGCAAAGCAAGAAAAGAAAAAGCCAGAATCAGCAGCATCGCAGCGACAATTGCACCGACGATCTTGCGTGGCGTGGTCCAAAAGCTTCCGGATCTCTTCGCCGTGACTGCCGCTGTGGCAAGTGGCGCGTCAGTCAACGTCGTACCAAAACTTACATCGACGTCGACCTCTCGCATCACTTCCTGCAAGTCGCTTCGCATGTCTTCGATTTTCTGGTAACGATCCTCCGGTGCCTTTGCGAGCGCTCTATCCAGAATCTCCTGAATGCGACGAAGCAACGCCGAGTCTTCGCCCCGCGCTTCGGCAATCGGTTTTGGTTTGTGATAGACCACTGCATAACGCACGTCCAAAGCCGTCTTGCCTCGGAACGGCCACGTGCCTGCGAGCATCTCGTAAAGCAACACGCCCGTTGAAAAAATGTCGGCGCGATGATCGGCCTTGAGCCCTTGTGCCTGCTCGGGCGCAGCGTAGGTCGAAGTTCCGTAGGGTACGCCGACTTCCGTGAGCTGCGGATCGCTCGCGACCGTGTGCGGAGTCTCGATCAACTTCGCCAGGCCGAAGTCGAGTACCTTCACGGTTCCGGAGCGCGTGACCATGACATTTCGCGCTTTGATATCGCGGTGCACGATGCCACGACCGTGCGCTGCTGCGAGCGCGTCTGTGACCTGAATCGCAATCGAAAGTGCGCGGCGCAAGTCGAGCGGTTGTCCACCGACGATCTCGCGCACACTGCGACCCTCCACGTACTGCATCGCGATGAATTTAACGTCACCGACTTTGTGAAGTCCAAAAATCGTGCAGATGTTCGGATGGTCCAGAGACGACGCGAGCTTTGCTTCGCGTTCGAACCGGAGGAGATTGGAAGCACTGTCAGTCAGATCCGGCGGCAGCACCTTGATGACCGCGGGCCGATCGAGCGTCGTATCGATGACTTTGTAAACAGTGCCCTGGCCACCTTCGCCGATTTTTTCGATGACGCGATAATAGAGGAGGAGTTGCCCGATCATACGTGAATGGGAAGATCGAACTGGCTTTTTATTGCGCGGCGTATTATATCTGCTTTAACAGGATTTACATGCTGATACTTTGTCTCCTAACGATTTTGAGTGCGCCGCAGTGGGAAATGCAGAACAGCGGTGTTGACGTGCGTTTACGTGGTGTTAGTGCGGTTAACGAGCGGGTGGCGTGGGCGAGTGGCGCAGGCTCGACCGTGCTGCGCACCGCCGATGGTGGGCAGACGTGGCAAAAGCTGACCGTAACGGCTGATAAGCTCGACTTCCGCGACATCGATGCGATCGATGCTCAAACTGCATACGTTTTGGCCATTGGCAATGGACCAGCCTCGCGCATTTACAAAACGACTGACGGTGGGAAAACGTGGACGCTCCAGTTCAAGAACGAAGATCAAAAGGCTTTTCTCGATGCGATGGCGTTCTGGGACGCGAATCACGGCATCGTGTTCGGCGACTCTGTTGATGGTCAGCTTTACATCATGACGACTGCTGATGGCGGGCGTGTTTGGTCGCGCGTGCCAACGGCGAACCTGCTGCCGGCACTCGAAAACGAAGGTGCGTTTGCGGCGAGTGGGACCAACATCGCGGTGTTTGGAACGTCTCACGCATGGATTGGCACAGGCGCGTCGGCGAAGGCTCGCGTGTTGCGGACTGCCGATGGTGGCCGGACTTGGCAGGTTGCCGAGACACCGCTCGCCGCAGGACCATCAGCGGGAATCTTCTCGATAGCCTTTCGCGACGCCAGCCACGGAATCATCGTTGGTGGCGATTATCGAAAGGAGCAGGAGGCGGTCAATAACCTGGCGGTGACGAGCGATGGCGGAGTTACATGGACACTCGTGAAGGGCTTATCGGGCTTCCGTTCGGTTGTTGCCTACGTTCCGGGGACGAAAACGCTCGTGGCTCTTGGTCCATCAGGAGGCGATTACTCAACCGACGACGGACAAACGTGGAAACCGACCGGTGGTCCAGGCTTCGACACCTTTAGTTTTGCCCCGCGTACATCAATCGGCTGGGGCGCAGGCGCTGAAGGCAGAATCGGAAAACTTACTTGGATACGGTCAGTACCTCCTGCGGTAGCGGGTGGGTCAACCGTCCTTAACAAGCATGATGGTGATCGTTGACCCCCCCGCTACCGCAGGTGGTACTGACCGTATCCAAGTACAACCCGCCTGTTACCCGTCTCATTACTCTTCGCAACAAGCTTCACTTGCTTCTGAATCGCCTGGAGCAAGTCAACGGAGCGTTCCCAGCTCGCGCCTTCACCCTTAAATCGAACAATCCCCTCATGGTCGATCCCTCGGGGCATCATGTACGACAAACGCCCCGCATGGGCGCTGGCTGGGATGGCGCCTCAGCGAGGTTCCCGCACCAACCTCCGCGACATTGTGGTGTCCGCCATGACGGAACTGCCTACCTCAAAACAATGGCGAGCCGACCAGTACAGCGCGGTCAAAGGCCGCGGGCT
>JBIOUJ010000086.1:0-10109 GCA_044867025.1 Pyrinomonadaceae bacterium
GCTTATCCAGTCGATCGAACTGCGCGAAATCCGCCTGCCTCTCTTACATTTTTTCGAAACAAGCTTCGGTCGCACCACTGAACGGCGCATCGTGCTGGCGCGTTTGACCGACGCGAACGGTGTCGAGGGCTGGGGCGAGTGCACCGCCGGCGAGGGCCCGTTTTACAGCGACGAATGGACAGACTCGGCGTGGTCGACACTGGTGGAAGTTCTGGCTCCGATGGTTTTGCGACAGAACATCGAAAGCGCTACTGATGCATTCTCACTGATGAAGCCGGTGCGCGGGCATCGAATGGCCAAAGCCACAATCGAAACGGCGTGCTGGGATCTGGAGGCAAAGAGCGCCGGTGTTCCCTTGTGGAAACATCTCGGCGGAACGCGCACTGAAGTTTCGTCCGGTGTCTCGATCGGAATTCAAGACACGCCGGAGATTCTCCTCGAAAAGATTCGGAAAGAAGTTGACGCCGGGTATCAACGAATCAAGATCAAGATCAAACCGGGTTGGGATCTCAACATCGTCGAGCGCGTGCGCAAGGAGTTTCCCGACATACGTTTGATGGGCGATGCTAATTCAGCGTACAAACTCTCCGACGTCGCGTTGTTCCAGCAACTGGATCAGTTCAACCTGATGATGCTGGAGCAGCCGCTCGCGCACGACGACATCTTCGATCATGCGACGCTTCAGCGTCAGATCAAAACGCCTGTTTGTCTGGATGAATCGATCCGCTCGGCAGAGGATGCGAGTCACGCCATTTGTTTGGGATCGTGCAAGATCATCAACGTGAAACTGGGTCGCGTAGGCGGGCATTCGGAAGCAAAGCGCATCGAGAAGATGACGAGAGATAACGAGATTCCGATCTGGTGCGGCGGCATGCTCGAGTCGGGAATCGGCCGCGCGCACAACATCGCGATGTCGACACTCGCCGGTTTCACTTTACCGGGCGACGTATCAGCCAGCGCGCGCTACTGGGAAGAAGACATTATCGAGCCGCCGGTTAAAGTCAGCCCGCGCGGCACCATCAAAGTTCCGCAGTCGCCGGGCATTGGATTCGAGATTAACCTGCCACGTATAGACGCGTTGACAGTACGCAGAGAGACGATCAAATGACTGTGCCACTCCCGCGTCAAATTCTTAACGTTTTGCAGGCGAGACAGCCGGAGATCGAGAAGTTTATCCAGGCGTTGATCGAAGCTGAGTCACCATCAGGCGATGAGCAAGGCAGTCGTGCGGTTGTCGATTTAATCGCGCAGGCCGCGGATCAACTCGAGTGTGTAAGCGAGGTTGAGCGCGCGAGTGTTCCCGGTTTTGGTCAACACCTGGTCATCCGCGCATTTCAAACTCAAAGTGAAGCGGGGCAGATATTGCTGGTGGGCCACACAGACACGGTGCACGCGCGCGGTTCGTTGAGCGAACGTCCGTGGCGTCGCGACGGCGGGAAGATTTATGGTCCGGGCATTTTCGACATGAAGGCGAACTGCGCGCTCGCGCTCGAGGTGTTGCGTGTGTTGACGGAGCTGAAAGCAACGCCGAGGTTTGCGGTTACGTTGGTTCTGACGTGTGATGAAGAAGTCGGCAGCTTGTCCGGATGGCCGTTGATCGAGCAGGTCGCAAATTCACAGCAGCAGACGCGTTGTGCATTTGTGATGGAGCCGCCTGCGTCAGGCGGGCGCGTAAAGACCAGCCGGAAGGGAACTGGAATCTTTGCGATCAAGGTCGAGGGAAGAGCAGCACACGCCGGACTCGAGCCGGAAAAGGGCGCGAGCGCAATACTCGAGCTCGCACGCCAGACCGAACAACTTCATGCAATTAACTCGGCGGGAACTGGAATCACGCTGAACGTCGGCGTGGTCCATGGCGGCACGCGCTCGAACGTTGTTGCAGCGGAAGCGGAAGGCGAGATCGATGTTCGCTTTTCGACGGAGGCGGAGTCGTTGGAGATCGAGCGGATACTTTCGAATCTCAAGCCGGTCGACGAACGAACGAAGGTGTTTGTGTCGGGAGGTATAAACAGGCCGCCGATGGAACGAACGCCAGCGGTCGTTGAACTGTTTGAGAAGGCTCGTGCAATCGCAGCCCAACTCGACTTCGATCTTGGTGAAGCGCAAGTCGGTGGCGCGTCGGATGGAAATTTCCTCGCGGCGATGGGGATTCCGGTGCTCGACGGATTGGGAATCAGTGGCGACGGCGCGCACGCCGTACACGAACATATCGAAGCTGATGACATCGCGCGACGCGGCGCGCTCATCGCTGGGCTGTTGATGTCGGTCTAATGCTAATCGCGACCTGGAATGTAAACTCAGTCCTCGCACGCCTGCCGAGCGTGATGCGTTGGCTGGACGACGTCAAGCCTGACGTCGTGTGCATGCAGGAAACCAAATGCACGGACGACAAGTTTCCGACGCTACTCTTTCAGGAGCGCGGCTATCAATGCCAACTGTTCGGGCAGCAGTCGTACAACGGCGTCGCGATCCTCACGCGTGAATCGTGCGATACCACGCACCGTGGTTACCCGGGCGATGACGAAACCGCACAGTCGCGATTGATCACCACGACCGTCAACGGTATCAACATCGTCAACGTTTACATTCCGAATGGTCAGAAGGTTGGCTCGGACAAGTTCGTGATGAAGCTCGCGTGGATGCAGCGACTGCGGGAGTTCTTCGATACGAACTACGATCCGTCGACGCCTGTGTTGTTATGTGGCGACTTCAACGTTGCACCAGAGGAGCGCGACGTTCACGACGTGCGGCTGTGGACTGGACGCATCATGTTCAGCGAGCCGGAGCGGTCGACGCTTGAAAATATTAGGTCGTGGGGATTCACAGACGCGTTTCGCTTGCACACAGACGCTGGCGGGAAGTTCACCTGGTGGGACTATCGCGCGGGAGCTTTTCGACGCAACCAGGGCCTGCGCATCGATCACATGTGGATCACGGAGTCCCTGGTGCCGCGCAGCGTTCGAACCTGGATCGACATCGAACCCCGCACCTGGGAAAAACCCTCCGACCACGCCCCAGTTCTCGCCGAAATCAGTTAAAGCCACAAAAAGGCACAAACCATTTGTGCTTTTTTGTGGCTCTAGTTGGACGTCAGTTCGGCGGTCTTTTCAGTAATGTCCTTCTGCGCCCATTCATTATCGCGGCTCGCCTCGCCGGCTTTCGAGCGCTTCGCCGCTTTCATCTTCTGCACGAGATCCATGTGCGTTGAGAAATACGGAAGGCTCTTGCCGACAATCTCCTGAACCGTTGAGAACTCTTTGTCGACCATAAACTTCTCGACACCTTCCTTGAGCTCGTCGATCATCTTCACGCCTTGCAGCATCACGCCCGTGCATATCTGCACCGTCGACGATCCGAGCAGGAGGAACTCGAGCGCATCATGCGAGTTTTCAATGCCACCAATCCCGCTGATCGAGACCCCTTCCGGGATCGCGAGTGCGAGTTGACTCACCATGCGTAAAGCAATCGGCCTGACAGCCTGCGCCGAGTAACCACCGGGAACACAATGCCCCTCGACGGTCGGCATCGGTCTCAGCGTGTCGAGATCCACTCCGATCACAGACAGGATCGTGTTGATCGCCGAGATTCCAGTCGCACCACCGTGGATCGCCGCCAACGCAGGCTCGCGGATGTTGGTAATGTTCGGCGTCATCTTGGCCCAAACCGGAATCTTCGCGACTTCCGTCACCCAGCTCGTCACTTCTTCCGTGAGATCCGGATGTTCACCCATCTCCGATCCCATCTTGCGTTCGGTCATACCGTGCGGACACGAGAAGTTGAGCTCGAACCCGTCGACGCCAGTGTCCTGGACCATGCGAGTCAGTTCCTGCCAGCGACTCTTTTCATATTCTTCCATTATCGAGGCGATCAAAATATTATTCGGATACTCTTTTTTGACCTGGCGAAACTCGTCGAGCCAAACGTCGATCGGTCGATCCGAGATCAACTCGATGTTTTCGAAACCAATCACTTCGCCAGTCGCCCTAGAACGCAGCTTCCCGTAACGCGGAACCACATTCACCACTTTCGCCGACTCCAGACTGACGGTTTTCGCGACGGCGCCGCCCCAGCCGGCGTCGAACGACTTCGCGAGTACGCGCGCATTCGTTCCCGGCGGTCCCGAACCGAGGACGAACGGGTTTGGAAACTTCATTCCGTTTACAGTGATTGATAGATCCATTGATTCGCTCCCTTTAATCAGCGACTAGTGAGCCGTAGGTATCAGGCCGGCGATCGCGGAAGAACTGCCACGTGTTGCGCACCTCGCGGATCTTGTCGAGATCGAGATCGGCGACGACGAGCGCATCCTTATCGCGAGGCGCTTCGGCAACAAACTGCCCGCGCGGATCGCAAAAGTAACTCTGACCGTAAAACTCGCCGATGTCCCACGGCTGCTCGTGACCGATGCGATTGATCGCGCCGACGAAATAACCGTTAGCAACCGCGTGCGCGGGTTGTTCCAAACGCCATAGATACTCAGAAAGTCCAGCCACAGTAGCTGACGGATTGAAAACGATCTCCGCTCCATTCAAACCGAGCGCACGCGCACCCTCCGGAAAATGGCGGTCGTAACAGATGTAAACGCCGATGCGAGCATATGCGGTGTCGAAACACGGATACCCGAGATTGCCGGGCCGGAAGTAAAACTTCTCCCAGAATCCCGGATTGACGTGTGGAATGTGGTTCTTCCGGTACTTGCCGAGATACTTTCCATCCGCGTCGATCACCGCAGCAGTGTTGTAATAGATGCCGGTGAGTTCCTCTTCATAGATCGGCACGACGATAACCATGCCGTGTTCCTTCGCGACGTCCTGCATCAACCTCACAGTTGGACCATCGGGAATACGTTCGACGGCTTCGTACCAGCGCGTTTGTTGTTCGGCACAAAAATACGGAGTCGTAAAGATCTCCTGCATGCAGATTATCTGCACCTTCTGCTTCGCAGCGTCTTCGATAAACCTCAGGTGTTTCTCGATATTGAGACGCTTGATCTCCTCGATCGGAAGATCTGAAGAACCTGCATTCGAACACTGTATCAGTGCGCATTTAACCGTGCGTGCCATTAAACGGAGTCTCCCTTCGACGCTTTCGTCAAAACGTAGTATATGCCGAATCCCAGAGCAAAAGTAACAAACCATGCATAAGTGTACAGGTGATCGAAGAGGTTCGGATCGCTGACTTGACCGCCTGGCGTGCTGGCGGCGCGCAGAAATCCGGGCACGACGGGCGCGATAGCCACCACGAGGGTAACGACCGCTCGCCAGTTGTAGCCACTGCCATAGGAGTACGGTCCGTGTGGATCGAACAGACCCTCGAGATTCAGACGCTGCTTTCGCAGCACCCAGTAGTCGCAGATGAGAATACCTGCAATTGCACCCATCAGACCCGAATAACCGATCAACCACGTGAAGATGTACGCGCCCATCGACGACATCAACTTCCAGGGCATCATCAGTATGCCGATGACGGCCGTGATCAATCCGCCGGTGACGTAAGAGATCAGTCGCGGGTTTAGATTGGAGAAGTCGTTCGATGGCGAGACAACGTTCGCCGCCATGTTTGTCGTAAGTTGAGCTGCAAAGATGACGGCGGTGGCGAACAGAATGATCAGCACACTGTCAAAGCGCGCCATCAAATCCACGGGGTTTGGTATCGCTACGCCATAGATCAAAAGCGTTGCGCTCGTTACTGCAACGCCGATAAAGGCGAAAGCTGTCATTGTCAACGGCAGACCCATCGCCTGGCCCAACATTTGTGATTTTTGTGAACGCGCATAACGAGTGAAGTCGGGAATGTTGAGGCTCAACGTGGCCCAGTACCCGACCGAGGCAGTCAGCGCGCCGGGAAAGATATCCCAAAACTCATTTCTTTGTTTTTGCAGTGCGGCGGACTGCGTTAGCACGTAGCCCAGTCCGCCGGCTCGCGATGCTGCCCAAATGAGTAGGACCAATCCACCGATGAGCAGCAGCGGCGCTGACCACGTTTCGAGATGTTTGATTCCCTCGACGCCTTTCAGAATGATAAAGACCTGAATGCCCCAGAACAGAAAGAACGCGATCCACGTGTGTAATGCAACTTCGAGAATGGTCGTGCTGAGCGTCGTGGTCCACGCAGGGAACATCACCCCAAACAGAGCATCTATTGCCGCGCCGCCGATCCACGTCTGAATGCCAAACCAACCACACGCAACCACCGCACGCAGCATGGCGGGAATGTTGGCGCCCTTCGTTCCGAAGGAAGCACGGCTAAGCACTGGAAACGACACACCGTACTTCGTGCCAGCGTGCGCGTTGAGGATCATCGGGATGAGCACAATCGTATTGCCCAGCAGGATCGTGATCATGGCCTGCCACCAGTTCATGCCTGCCTCGATAAATCCACCGGCAAGCGTGTAGGTCGTGATGACGACGCTCATGCCGATCCACAGCGCAGCGATGTTCCAGGTGGACCAGGTTCTTTCTTTGATTGTTGTTGGGGCGAGATCGCGGTTCCAAAGCGGGCTATGTGAGACGTCAGCTTGTAGCTCCACGAAGTCACGTTGAGTAGCGGGGGATTCAGTTGTCATCATTGTTTGTTGAGTGGCTTCAAATAGCGACGCAGGTGCCGCGTTTCAAAAACTGTCCATCGCCGGCTTTGCCTTTGAACTCTCCCTTATCAACTACGACTTTGCCGCGCGACAGCACCGTCTCGACCACGCCTTTGATCTTCTTGCCTTCGTACGCGTTGTAATCGACGTTCATGTGACTCGTCTTCAAGCCCAGGGTCTGTTCTTTTTCCGGATCGAAGATCACGATATCAGCATCCGACCCGACGGCGATCGTTCCTTTTTTAGGAAACAGGCCAAACATCTTTGCCGCCGCGGTTGAAGTCAACTCGACGAAACGGTTCAAGCTGATTCGGTTTTCCACCACGCCGCCGTTGTAGATCAGTGGCACACGGTTCTCGACACCGGGTGCGCCGTTCGGGATCTTGGTGAAGTCGCCGAGGCCGAGCTCTTTCTGCTCTTTCATACAGAACGGGCAGTGGTCCGTCGAGATCACCTGTAGATCGTCCATCTTGAGCCCTTTCCACAGTTCTGCCTGGTTCGACTTCTCACGCAGCGGTGGCGTCATGACGTACTTGGCGCCGTCGAATCCCGGTTCGTCGTAGTTGTCGATCGAGAGAAATAGATACTGCGGACACGTTTCGGCGAACGCCGGGATGCCGCGATCCCGCGCCTGTCTGACCTGGTTGAGCGCGTCTGCGCATGAAAGATGGACGATGTAAACAGGCGATTCAGCCATCTCGGCGATTGCGATAGCACGATGAACGCCTTCTGCTTCCGCGACGGTGGGACGTGTGAGTGCGTGATACTTCGGTGCGGTGTGACCTTTTTCCAACGCGCGCTTGATGATCTCGTTGATCACGATTCCGTTTTCAGCGTGCATGCAGATCAGACCACCGCGTTCCCCCGCCGCTGACATGGCGCGAAAGATGGTGGCATCGTCGACGAGAAACACGCCCGGATACGCCATGAACATTTTGAAGCTCGTCACGCCTTCGTCCATGGCGGTGTAGAGTTCTTCGATCTGTTTGTCTTCGAGCTCAGTTGTGATCAGGTGGAAGCCGTAGTCGATCGCCGTTTTGCCTTCGGCCTTCTTGTGCCAGTTGTCGATGCCTTCGATCAGCGACTGACCTTTGTACTGCACGGCGAAGTCGATGATGCTCGTGGTGCCACCATGCGCGGCGGCGATCGTGCCGGTGCGAAAGTCGTCGGACGACTGCGTGCCGCCAAACGGGAGTTCCATGTGTGTATGCGGATCGATGCCACCGGGGATCACGAGTTTTCCGTTGGCGTCGAGCACCTGGTCCGTCTCCATGTCGAGTCTCTTGCCGATCACGGAGACACGCTCGTCCTCGATCAAAATATCAGCCTTGTAATCATCGACCGCAGTCACCACGCGACCATTCTTGATAAGGGTTTTCATTCAGCAACTCCGATTAAGATTTGCCGCAAAAAGGCACATAAGACACACAGATAATTATCATTGTCTGTGTTCATTTTTGTGCTTTTTTGAGGCACGGCTTGGTGGCGGCGGTGTCGGCGGCGCGACGGGCGTCCTCGTTGGCTTTGGGGCCAGGGAGAATTTTGTCTGTGACGCAGATTTCCGTCGCTGTGATTTTCGAGACTGCCAAGTATGAGTTCTGCTTGTTTGGTGCTTCCACGTCTTCGTTAGCGTTGTAGCGGACGATCAAGGCGACCGGCATCGGTTTGCCGTTGCGCGTGGTCATGCGCCACTCGGCTTTTGGACCAACACTCGAGAAGCCGCCGCTGATTACGTCCCAGAGATCCAGTGAATGCTTCGCGCCCTTCGGGGTGATCACCGTGATGTTTTGACGAAGATCGCCTTCGCTCAACAGCAGCGTGTACCCGGCAACACCGCGACACCGTCCTTCGTAACCATCGTCGCCCGCCTCCGCAGTTTTCACGGTGCGACACCGCTTTTCGCCGAGTGATGTGTACACGCTTTGGTTCGACTGTCCTACGGCTGTGACTGCACCGGCAACCAGAATCGCAGCGATGAACAACGCGTATGTCACGTCAGTAAAGGTTTCCCTCGCGCTTGCGGCCGGTGTAGTCGACATAGACCACTTTCAACTCGGTGTAGAAATCGAGCGCGGTCGAGCCCTGTTCGCGATCGCCGATACCGGTGCCCTTCGTGCCTCCGAACGGGATGTGCGCTTCGCCGCCTGTCGTCGGCGAGTTGATGTGGGTCATGCCGGTTTCTATACGATCGACAAAACGGAAGATTCGCGAGGCGTCGTTGCTGAAGATGGACGACGATAAGCCATACTCGCAATCGTTTGCGACCTCCATCGCCGACTCAAAATCCTTCACGCGCAGCACTGACAACACTGGACCAAAAATTTCTTCACGTGCGATTCGCATATCGGGTGTGACGTGGTCGAAAACTGTTGGCCGCACGAAATAACCCTTGTCGAGCCCGTCGCCGGTCGCGCGCGATCCGCCGCACACGAGTGTCGCGCCGTCTTCGCGGCCGATGTCGATGTAGTTGAGCACAGTCTTAAACTGCCCTTCATCAACACTGGGGCCCATTTCGGTCAACGGATCTGCGCCAGGGCCAATCCGCATCGACTCAGCCCGCTTTGCAAGACGTTCCACAAACTCGTCGGCGACCTGGTCCATCACGACTGCGCGACTCGTAGCAGTGCATCTTTGACCCGACGATCCAAATGCTCCTTGCGCTGTCGATTCGACTGCAAGGTCCATGTCAGCATCTTCAAGCACGACTACGGGGTTCTTTCCACCCATCTCGCATTGGACCTTCGCGCCGCGCCGCGATGCTTGTTCATAGAGTCGAATACCGACGCCGTTCGATCCGGTGAAGGAGATGGCTTTAACCGCTGGATGGTTGATTATCTCGTCGCCTGCCTCTGAGCCCGATCCGATGACGAGGTTCAACACACCGGGCGGGATCCCCGCGGCTTCGAAGATCTCCGTGATTCGGACCGCGGTTGCAGGGGTGATCGACGCCGGTTTGAAGACGACTGTGTTCCCCGCAACGAGAGCAGGCGCAATCTTCCAGATCGGAATCGCGACCGGAAAATTCCAGGGCGTGACACACGCAACGACGCCAAGCGGCTGTTTGATCGTGTAGGCGAAGTTTAAAGGCAGCTCCGACGGGATCGTCTCGCCATTCATGCGTCGCGACTCACCGGCACAAAACTCGGCGACGTTGATCGAACGCTGAAGTTCGCCACGCGATTCTGCGATCGTCTTACCTTCTTCGTGTGTAAGAAGTTGTGCGACCTCTTCTTTGTTGTCCTCCAACAGACGTGCTGCTTTGGCGACGATGCGACCACGGGTAGGAGCAGGGGTGGACCGCCAGCCGCGAAATGCGCCGGCAGCGGCTTCAACAGCCGAGCGCGCTTCTTCGCGAGTCGCTTGTCGAATGGTGCCGAGGACGTCGTCTGTGTTGGCCGGGTTAATGTTTGCAGCGGTGCGTGTAGAGGCGGATTCCAGCCATTTGCCGCCGATAAAATTGCGATAGGTGTTCATATGAGGGCTGGAAATATATCATGAACCTCGGGTTTTCTCTGCGGCCCTC